>CAXMSM010000168.1:0-4281 GCA_964195655.1 uncultured Gammaproteobacteria bacterium
TTCGAGGATTTCGTCGAAGGCGTCATCGAGTGCGTCGAAGGCGGCGAACACCTCATCCCGACTCCATCCCATACATCGAACACTAGTGCGACCCACCGACAAGAAACCCAACACCGAGACCAGAGAAACCCAAGTGACACAAGGGGTTCAATCGAATCAGTCCCTAGCGGCTCTGCGACGGTGTTCGTTGCTGACGCGGTGGCCGTCTCCGGCAATAGTGTTACCGGTTCCGTTCAGACGCTCGAAGTGAGGTCTCCCGTTGGGGGTTGAACCGACCTCTCGTCCTTTACCGGACAGTCCGGCGCGGAAGCGCGAGAAAATCCATGTAGTTAGGGTTGGCCCATGCGAGTCGGAGTGTTGGGCGCCAAAGGCAAGGTCGGCGCCACGATGGTGAATGCTGTTCAGGACGCCGACGATCTCACCTTCTCGGCGGGTGTGGACGCGGGCGATCCGCTGTCCGAACTGACGGAGGCCGGGACCGAAGTCGTCATCGACTTCACTCATCCCGGCGTGGTCATGGACAACCTGAAGTTCCTGATCGACAACGGGATCCATGCGGTGGTTGGCACCACAGGATTCACCGACGAGCGAGTGAACCAGGTCAACGGATGGCTGGCTGCCAAGCCGGACGTAGCTGTGCTCATCGCACCAAACTTTGCGATTGGCGCGGTGCTCTCGATGCACTTTGCGCAACAAGCGGCGCGGTTCTTCGAGTCGGTGGAAGTCATCGAGTTGCACCATCCCCATAAGGCCGACGCTCCGTCCGGCACCGCGGTGCGGACCGCCCGTCTCATCGCCGAAGCACGGAAAGGGTTGCCGCCCAATCCCGATGCCACCAGCACCGGTCTGGAGGGTGCCCGCGGGGCCGACGTCGACGGTGTCCCGGTCCACTCGGTCCGGCTCGCCGGGCTGGTTGCCCACCAGGAGGTGATCTTCGGCACTATGGGCGAGACGTTGACCATCCGGCACGACAGCATCGACCGCACGTCGTTCGTGCCTGGTGTGCTGTTGGCCGTCAGGAGGATCCGCGAGTTCGCCGGCCTGACCGTGGGCATCGAACCGCTGCTCGATCTGACATGAGGGATGACCGGCGCGCACTGCGCATCCAGCTGTTGATCGGCTTCATGTGCGTCGCGCTCCTCGTCTATGCCGTCATGCTGGGTCGCGCTGCGCTGATCTTCATCACGTCCGGGCGGCCTGCCGCTATTGGGTTGGGCGCGGCGATTCTGATCATGCCGGCCATCGGCATCTGGGTGATGGTCACGACATTGAAAGCCGGACTGGCCCATCAGCGGCTGGCGCGGCTGGCACGGGAAGAGGGGATGGAACTCGAGGTAGCTGAGCTACCCCGGATGCCATCCGGGCGCATCCAGCGAGCGGCCGCTGACGCGCTGTTCGAGACGGTGCGCAACGAACTGGAGTCCGACCCCGGCAACTGGCGGCGCTGGTATCGACTGGCACGTGCGTATGACTACGCCGGTGATCGCACCCGGGCCCGAGAAACGATGAAAAAGGCTGTGCAGCTAGAGGCAGGGGTGACATGACCAAAAGGCTGCTGATCGTTCACCACACACCGTCTCCGCACTGCCAGGAGATGTTTGAAGCGGTGCTCGCCGGCGCCACTGACCCGGAGATCGAGGGTGTTGAGGTCGTGCGGCGACCCGCGCTGATCGTCTCGCCGGTCGAGATGCTGGAGTCCGACGGCTACCTGCTGGGCACCCCGGCCAACCTGGGGTACGTCTCGGGTGCTCTCAAGCACGCGTTCGATCAGAGCTACTACCAGCTGCTCGACTCCACCCGTGGCCGACCGTTCGGCCTTTGGCTGCACGGCAACGAGGGCACCGAGGGAGCCGAGCGCGCGATGGACGGGATCACCGCCGGGCTGGGCTGGGCGAAGGCGGCGGGGCACGTGGTGGTGTCGGGCAAGCCCGCCAAGGCCGACCTTGAGGCGTGTTGGAACCTCGGCGCGACCGTCGCCGCTCAACTCATGGATTAGTTCAACGATGAAGGGGTTCTGACTGTGCCGTCTGAAGAACGCCACGCCGAATACATCAAGAAAGTGGTCGACGCTGCACCGCCTTTCAAGCCCGAAAAGCGAGCCCGCCTGCAGGTGTTGCTCGCCCCGGCGGCAATCGACCGCCGCGCGGACAACCAGGGCTAGCCGCAATGGGCGACGGCGACGTCGTACAGTTCCGGTTTGGAAACACGTCTACGAGTAGACGGGGGTCTGGGTGGGGTCGCTGGAGACGACTGATTTCGACCTGTCCAAACTCGGCGTGCGGCATCTGCTTCGCAGCCGACTGGCGAAGGGAGGTAGCGGGCATGGCAGGTCAGGGGCTCTTCCGACTTGGTGGGGACCTGCCAGAATCAGGCCGGGAAGTCGTCCAAGTGCGCTCCTAGCGAGCTGGGCGCCACTGTCGAACGAACCCCTCGTATGAAATTGGGCGGGACGCTGCCCGCACTGCTGCTGGAGGGAGAGAGGAAGAAGAAGCCATGGATGATCTGATCCAACTGTTGATAGGCGCAGCACCCGTCTTGGGTGGACTGGTGCTCGGCGTTGTTGCTGTGAATTTAGTGAAGGGCCCGGATGTGCGGGGACCGGTCAAGGATGACCTCGACCTGCTTGATCGACTTCCAGCTGAGCAAACCCAACGGCGGGCCGAACTGCAGCGATCTATCGACCTGCGCGTCGACAACCTCATCGCGGGCGTCGATCGCGACGATGCCATCCGCGACGGCGCGATCTCTTATGCAGATGGCTGGCGCGATGCCCTGCTGTTCATCTTCGCTGTGTTGTTCACCTACATTTGGTGGAGCGTGGACCACAGCAGATCTGATTGGCTCACGATGTTTCTCGTTTTGATCGTGTTGTCAGTCTTGGCGTTCGTGTATGCGGCACGCGGGGCGCTCAGGGCCGTTGGCGCATACCGGCGCAGTCGACGCAATGTACGCCGCTCAGCCGGGTAACGCCGCGTCGAACAGTTCCATTTGTGCGTTCACAGGGTGGAGCTCGACAGACGGCCGGCGCCGCCGTCGATGCGACATCTCCACGCCAGCCCGCCGCGTCGCTCCCGGGTGCGCCGGTGCAATGGCCGACCGCGGAACTGCTCAATGATCCGGTGACCGCGCAGGTGTTGATGTCCGTGCGGAGTGGTGTTGGCAATTCGCGATATCAGAACTTGCCGAATAGCGGCGCCTATTTGTGTGTGCCGTGCTGTTCTGAGGGGGACCCGTTTGGTGGAACATCGACCATGCGACGCGCAGCAACTGGGTGTTGATGTTCATCGTGATGATCCTCGTGTCCATCATCACCGGCATATACGCCTCCCGAGGCATCGTGCGCGCGATTCGCACGTTCGCGCGGCGCCAAGGGTGACGACTCGGATCAGTAGTGATAGGTGTCCGACGGCGCCGGAATGTGGACGGGATCGTCGACGTCGTCGAATCCTGACGGCTCGATGCCATACGCACGTGCCAGATCCAGGATCTTGTTGGCACGTGCGATGCGCGGTAGGTCCGAGCCGTTGCGGATCTCGCCGCCGTCACGCTCGTATTCGACGAAAAACTCTTGGGCCCAACCGATTTCCTCAGCAGCCGGGGACAGTCCCATCGTTGATGGCGGGGCACTGATCGGGTGTCAGGCAGATCTTGCCCGTCATGCCGAACTCCACCGAAACTGCCGTCGCCTCGCTCAACCGCAGCGCGCTGGACCCCACGGCCGGACCGTCGATGGCACTCGGGAGATGCGCCGCCTTGGCGGCGATGGTGAAGCGGGAGCGCGCATAGGCCAGTGTCGTCGGGCTATCGCCGAAGCCGGTGTCGCGGCGGAAGTCGCCGATTCCGAAAGCGAGACGGAATGTGCCCTTGGCGGAGGCGATCTCGGTGACGTGATCGACCGACTCGACCATCGCGAGCATCACGCCGCCGACCGATGTGCCGGCCAGCATCTCGAGGCTGCCTGCCCACCATTGGGTTCCGAACCGGTTGACACGAACCCAGTCGTCGTTGCCCGCAGCCAGCCAGCGTGTCACGTTCTCGCATGCGGATGCCTTGTCCTTCGGGGCCACCGCATCCGCGATGTCGAGGACCACGATGTCCGCCCTGGAATCAACTCCGGTTTGGAAGCGCTCGTACTTCGCGCCGCTGACCAGCAGCCAACTGCGGGCGAGTACCGGGTCGATCCGGGACCCGCGCTCGCCGGATGCCGATTCGCCGAACGTCTGTTCATACACGGTGTTCATCGTCGCTCATTCGGGGACGACCGGGGCAAAACGGGCTCAC
>CAXMSM010000169.1:0-3613 GCA_964195655.1 uncultured Gammaproteobacteria bacterium
GTGGTTCTAGGACTGCGCCAGACAGCTACTTCAACCGCCCCCGGTCTTGATCGAGGCGGTCTGGCGCATACCGATCTCGATACTCAGAGTTTCGAGTCTACTGAGCCACTTGACCCCGACGCCTTAGATGACTGGCTGAGCGCGCTTCCGCTGGGCGTGTTGCGGGTCAAGGGGGTCGCCCAACTAGCCGGCGATCTACCGAGGGCCTGCAGTGTGCAGGTCGTCGGTACGCGGGTTCGGTCGACCCCGTATGACGCCGGGCCTACCCGGCCTGGTGCACGTTTGGTCGCGATCGGGACCCCCGGATCGCTGGGTGAAGACCTCTTCTCGGGGCTCAGAAACACCGGCACAGTGGTATGACCACTTGACGTCTGGCCAAAAGCTGGCATTGTTGAAGCATGGCCCTACAGCCGGTGAACCGCAGATCTGTACCTGAAGACGTCTTCGAGCAGATCGTGGCCGAGGTGCTCAGCGGCGAAATGCAACCAGGCCAGACGCTGCCCAGCGAACGCCGACTCGCCGAGGTTCTCGGGGTGTCGCGTCCAGCGGTGCGTGAAGCACTCAAGCGTGTCTCGGCCGCCGGTCTGGTCGAAGTCCGCCAGGGTGACGCCACCACCGTGCGCGACTTTCGCCGGCACGCCGGACTGGACCTGCTGCCCCGCCTGTTGCTACGGGGCGGAGAGCTCGACACAAGCGTCGCACGCAGCATTCTTGAGGCACGGCTACACAATGGGCCCAAGGTCGCCGAACTCGCCGCACAGCGGCACCGGCCGGACTTACCCGCGTTGCTCGACGAGGCGGTGCGTGCACTGGAGACCGAGAGCGATCAGGTGGAGCGGCAACGTCACGCACTGACGTTCTGGGACCATGTCGTCGACGGTGCGGACTCGATCACATTCCGGCTGATGTACAACACCCTGCGTGCGGCCTACGAGCCCGCGCTTCCCGCACTCGCCGTTGTCATGGCAGCCGAAGTCGGCCGTCCGCAGGCTTACCGCGCGCTCGCG
Organism: uncultured Gammaproteobacteria bacterium; assembly: GCA_964195655.1. Lineage (GTDB taxonomy): Bacteria > Actinomycetota > Actinomycetes > Mycobacteriales > Mycobacteriaceae > Mycobacterium. The sequence goes on from CAXMSM010000169.1 coordinate 1,008, forward strand.
GGCGCGATCTCGGCCGGCGACGCCCCCGCTGCGAAACAAGCTGCGCTGAACCTTCTCGAACCCGCGACCGCGGCGCTGAGAGCCGTGTTCACAACTGTGGAGGAACCTCGATGACCACTTCGACAACTTCGATGGCCCGGAAGGGTTTTACCCTTTCCGACGCGTGGCGTGAGTTCTGGACCTACCCGTCACCATGGATGATCCTCGCCACCCTCGTCGGCGCGTTTACCGCGCGAATCGCGGTCGGTGACTGGCAATATACCGACGCACTGGTCCCGGTGGTGATGGTGGCCCTCTTCCCGTTCTATGAATGGATGATCCATGTCTTCATCCTGCACTGGCGGCCACGACGCGTCGGGAGGCTGACCATCGACTCGTTGTTGGCCCGGAAGCATCGTGAACACCACGTGGCTCCGCGCAGCGTGCCGGAGATATTCATTCCGTGGCCGGCGCTGCTTTGGGTGCTGCCGGTGGCCATCGCTGTTGCGCTGCTGGCGTTCCCGCGCCCTGGCCTGGGTCTGACCTTCCTCGCATTCCTCACTGTGCTTGGTTTGGCCTACGAGTGGAGCCACTACCTCATCCACACCGACTACAAGCCGAAAAGGCGCATGTACCGTGCGATCTACCGCAACCACCGGCTGCACCACTTCAAGAACGAGCACTACTGGTTCACCGTCACGAGCTCTGGCACTGCCGATCGAGTGCTGCGCACATATCCCGACCCGGGAACCGTGCCCACCTCGCCAACGGCGAAGAACCTTCACGCTGACCGTGTGACCGGCTGATCGACGAAGATCAGCCTGGCTCCACCGGCACCCATGCCGATTTAGCTATCGATTCGCCGCGGGGTCGCGCCACACCGGACTCCACTGCGACGAGGGACGGCTACGCGGTGCTCTCCGCGTTGTCGGGACTATTGGCCCACAGGTCGGGGCCGAAGACTTCGTACTGGATCCGCTCGGCGGAGATGCCCTTGTCCAGCAGAGTCTTGCGAATCGCGTGCATAAACGGCAGCGGACCGCACATGAACACCGTTGCATCTGACGGGATCTCGATGTCCGACAAGTCCATAAACCCGGGCAGGGCCGGATACAGAGTAGGTGCGGACGCAGCGTCCTCCTCGTACCAGTTCTGCGCCTTCGCGTCGCCCATAGAAAGCACCTGGCGGCGAAGGTTGTTGTACAGCGCATGGCTGGTATGCGAGGTGTCGGCGTGGAAGATCCGAACCTGACGGTCATGTTGGCGACGTGACAAGTCCTCGACGATCGCTGCGATCGGGGTGATCCCAATGCCCGCTGAAACGAGCACAAGCGGGCCGTCTGACTCGTCAAGCACCAGATCACCACAGGGCTGCGAGACATCCAGTACCGCACCGGGTTTTGCGTTGTCTCCCAACCAATTCGAGACCTGGCCATCCGGGTTGCCATCAATGCCATGGACACGCTTGATGGTTACCTGAAGCGAGTCGCCCCGCGGTCCAGAGGAAATTGTGTACTGCCGCAGTTGCCGCTCGCCGCCCGGTAGGTCAACGGCGATCGCGACGTACTGGCCTGTCTGGTGCTCGGGTGTCTTCCCCTTGAGCGGCGCGAGGACAAGTGAGAAGACGTCCGCATTCTCGTCGACTCGCTCGGCGACCCGGTACTTGTGCCATGGCTGCTCCGGATCGGTTCCCCCCAGCGCGTAGAGGCGGCCCTCCTCGGCGATGAGCTGGCAGCCGAAGAGCCAGTAAACTTCATCCCAGGCGGCCGCGATCTCGGGTGTCACCGCATCGCCGAGCACGTCGCCAATGGCCCACATGAGGTGATGTCCGACGATCGGGTACTCGTAGGACTTGATCCCCAACGACACGTGCTTATGGGCGATCCTGCGCATGATCGGACCGAAATCGGGCGCGTCCGGATCGATCAGGTTCACCGCATACGCCACGACACTTGCAGCCAAAGCGCGTGGCTGTTCCCCGATTGCCTGGTTCGCGATGTTGAACACCCGCAGCAGCTCGGGGTGCGCTGCAAACATGTGCGGGTAGAACCGCTTGGTGATTTCAACGGAGTTTTCGGCGACGACGCCGGCGGTTGCCTTGACGATGGCGGTGGACTCGGGGGATAGCACGTGACTCCTCGGGCGGTGGGCTGGTTGGGAAGCGAAACCGCATCATAGCTAGTCGGGATCATGCGGCCACGTACTTTGAGCGGGAACCGATAGGGTCGCGTTGTGGAACGGGAGCCCCGTGGGGAGCCGTCGGTATGAGGATTGGTCGGCGGCCCCGGCAGGACAATACCGGTAAGCGATGCGTCCGGCGCACCCACCAGGCCTAATGCCCTGGGTGCCCGAGGGCTGCAACGTCTTTGGCGTCATTGCCGATGATTTTCCGATCGCTGAGGACCGCTGGTAGGCAGCGTGTTCGCTTTCGTGTCCGATGTCCCGCTTGAGATGTGGATCCTCCGGGTTGGTCGGGACGCCGCAGGCAGCCGCCGGGAGACCGATTCGATGGGCGCCATCGAGGTTCCCGCCAGCCAGTATTGGAGGGCTCGAACGTAGCGCTCGTTGATCCACTTTGCGATCGGCGACGACCGGATGCCTAAGTCTGCTTATCACGCATACGGTTA
>CAXMSM010000170.1:0-6659 GCA_964195655.1 uncultured Gammaproteobacteria bacterium
TCTGTGGCGCTCAGCCGTACTGCAGCCACCAGGTGTGTAGCTCATCGAGGTCTGGTCCCTGGGCGTCGGCCAGCAGCAGTTTGGCGGTGTTGGTCCACACCAGGTCGGGCCTGTTCTTGTAGGTGCCACAGGCGATCAGGCCCGCGATTTGGTCGGGGGTTTCGGTGTAGTGCCACGTTGTCGGGGAATCGATGCCGCTATCTGGGCACTGCAGCACTTCGGAGTTCACCTTGACTGCCTCGTTGAAACCGGCCTCAAGTGTGTCCTGGTCGCCGAACAGCGAGTACCGCGTGCTCTTTGGGCCCCCGGGTGTGGCCGCCGGTCCGCAATCCACCGTCGCCAGAGCGGGACCGGCCGGCGGACTGACCGGCTCGCAGTTCGAGCTGTCGTGGCCGGCGGACAACAGTGCCATCAGCTGGGCGTCGAATGACTCAGTCCGCCGCGGAGCAGATGTTGCAGTCCTGCTGCGCCGGGTGGGCTCACGCGATCGGCTGGTCTCCGCGGGGGCGCTGGTGCGGGTGGCTACCGGTCCGGGCGCCGAGTCATCGGGCCTGACCAGCCACCAGATGCCGAGGGCGCCCAGGACGACGACGAACACCGTCGCAGCGGAGATGAGCAGGATCAACGGGGTCCTCGCGCCGCCGCTGCTGGATGGCCCGGACGGCGGTGCCCAGCCAGGTGGCGGAGCGCCGGGCGGGGGTGGGGTATGGAAAGCAGCTGCGGGAATCGGCGATGGGCTGGCGGGTGGTGGTGGCGGGGGCGGCGCCTGCAAAGTCGCGGCCTGGCTGGGTGGTGGCGTCGAGGTCGCCTGGTCCTGGTCGCGGCGGGTCAGCGCGTTGGTCGCCGCTTTGGTCAGCTCGCCGGCGTTGTTGTAGCGGTCCTCCGGCCGTTTTGCCATGCCCCGGGCAATGACCTGATCGATAGCTTCCGGGATCCCGGGCCACAGCTGGCTGGTGCGCGGGAGGGGCTGGTTGAAGTGGGCAGTCATGGCAACCCCGGCGCTTTCGCCGGGGTAGGGCTGTGACCCGGTGAGGCATTCGTGCAGCACACAGGTCAGCGCGTACACATCGGCGCGATTAGTGACCGTATCGGTGGTGAAGCGCTCCGGCGCCATGTAGGCGTACGTCCCGAGAGCGGCGCCCAGGGCGGTGAGCTTCTCGTCGGTGGCCGCGCTGGCGATCCCGAAATCGACGAGATAGGCGAAATCATCGGGGGTGATCAGGATGTTCTCGGGTTTGACGTTGCGGTGCAGGACGCCACTTGCATGTGCTGCGTCCAGTGCCGAGGCGATCTGCCGCACGATGGCCACCGCACGGGCAGGCGACATCGGCCCCTGGGCTTGGAGTAGGCGGCGCAGATCGGTGCCGTCGATCATCCGCATGTCGACGAACAGCAGCCCGTCGATCTCGCCGTAATCGTGGATCGGCACAATATGCGGCTCCTGTAGCCGGCCGGCTGAATGCGCCTCGCGTGTCAGTCGTGCGCGGAATTCTGGATCGCGAGAAACGTTCTCCGGCAGCAGTTTCAGCGCGACGGTGCGCTCCTTGACAGTGTCCTCGGCCTCGTACACCTCGCCCATGCCGCTCTTGCCCAGTAGCCTGCGCAGCCGGTAGGGGCCGATCTGGGTGCCGACGCGGGAGTGCCACGCGGGGTCGCTCATCGTCACTCCTCGGGTGTGTGTCTACCGGCGAACACACCCTAGTGCCGGTTGGGCGATCAGGCGCGCCCAACGGGGCTGATGGTCTCGGGTTGATGGGTTTCCCTCCTCTCCGCTAGCCATCTCGTGTAAGCCTAAATGGAACGTGTTCTAGTTTTTTGCTCCCGGGAGGAGGGGACATGACCCTGCGTGTCGTGCAGTGGGCGACCGGCGGAGTCGGCGTGGCCGCTGTCAAGGCAGTGCTGGAGCATCCCGAACTCGAACTGGTTGGGTGCTGGGTGCACTCACCCGCCAAGGCAGGCCGCGATGTCGGCCAGATTGTTGGCACTGATCCGCTCGGTGTCACCGCGACCAACAACATCGAGGAGATCCTGGCGTTGGACGCCGACGCGGTGATCTACACCCCGTTGATGGCCAACCCCGATGAAGTCGCGTCTCTGCTGAGGTCGGGTAAAAATGTCGTCACCCCGGTGGGTTGGTTGTATCCCAGCGAGCGCAGCGGCGCGCCGCTAGTGGCCGCCGCAATGGAGGGCAACGCCACGTTGCACGGCACTGGCATCGCGCCGGGTGGGATCAGCGAGAAGTTCCCGTTGATGTTGTCGGCGATGTCGACCGGGGTGACGTTTGTTCGCGCTGAGGAATACTCAGACTTGCGAACTTACGATGCGCCCGACGTGCTTCGTCACGTGATGGGTTTCGGTGGGGCCCCGGACAAGGCCATGACTGGGCCGATGCAGAAGATGCTGGACGCCGGATTCATCCAGGCAGTCCGGATGTGTGTGGATCAGTTGGGTTTTGTGACCGATCCCAAGGTGCGGGCCTCGCAGGAGGTGGCGGTCGCCACTGCGGCGATCAACTCGCCGATGGGTTGGATCGAATCCGGGCAAGTGGCCGGACGAAAGTTTCACTGGGAGGCTCTTGCCGACGGCGAAGTCGTGGTGCGGGTGACGGTGAACTGGCTGATGGGCGAGGAAAATCTCGACCCGGCATGGTCGTTCGGCCTCGAGGGACAGCGCTACGAGATGGAGGTACGCGGCAATCCGGACTTCACCGTGTCGGTCAAGGGCTTTCAGTCTGAGGTGGGCGGGCAGGGCCCGGAGTCCGGTGTCGTCGGCACTGCCGCGCATTGCGTGAACTCGGTCCCTGCGGTGTGCGCGGCGCCGCCCGGCATAGCCACCTATCTGGACCTGCCGCTGATTAGCGGCAAGGCCGCGCCCCGCTTCCGCTGAACACTCCGCCGGCCGATCTGACTAGCATTGTTGAGTATGACTAGGGCACATGTGATGGAGCAGTCGCGCGCAATACCTGTAGACGTCGACACCGCCTTCGCGCAGACATTGCCGATGTCCCCGGCCAGCATTTTCGGCCGCCGGTACGGCCTAATCCGCCCGATTAAGGCCATTCGAGACCAAACCGGGGACTTTACGACCGTAGGGCAAACCCGCACGGTGGTCTCGAGCGTAGGCAGCATGCATGAGGAACTGGTTGTTGTCGATGCTCCGAACGTTTTTCGATACCGCCTGACGAGGATCACCGGTCCACTGGCCGCACTGTTCGACCATGTCGATGGGGAATTTTTGTTCACTCCCATCGGCACCGGCACCAACGTGACCTGGCGTTGGACCTTGCATCCGAAATCAACAGCCGCGCGCCTGGCAATGCCTGCGTTCGCGATACAGTGGCGTGGGGCCGCCCGACAGGGCTTAGAACAACTCTCCGGCGAACTCCTCCGCTGATCTGCGGAGTCGGCGATGGCGGTGAGGTAGATGAGCGTTGTGACGAATATCGAGATGACGACCGCCACCTGTGCCATCGCCGCTACGTTGGCCGTTCCCGAGGGGACCGGGCCGCGGCCCGGAGTAGTGGTTGTGCATGACGCATTCGGTCTGAGCGAAGACATCCGGCGCAACACCCAGCGGTTCGCCGACAACGGGATCCTGGCCATCGCTCCCGACCTGTTCTCACGAGGCACCTACGTACGCTGTGTGAGAACGGTACTGCGATCGATGGCGCAGCGAACCGGAGAGGCCGTAGATGATTTGCTCGCGGCTCGCGGCTCGCGGCTCGCGGTGTACTCGCCGACCGGCAAGACTGCACCGGGAAGATTGGAATCGCCGGATTCTGCCTGGGCGGTGGCTTCGCACTTGTCCTGGGCACCAAAGGGTTTGATGCGTCAGCACCCTTCTATCCGTCAATCATTCGAGACTTCGGTTTCCTCGCTGAGGGCTCTTGTCCTGTGGTGGCGAGCTACGGCAAGAAGGACCCATTAAATGTTGAAAACGGGCCGCGACTACGGCAAGCTTTGGAGCGCAACGACATCCCCAACGACGTCAAGGTGTATCCCAGTGTTGGGCATTCGTTCGCCAACGAGTTCCCCGCGCAGCCATTCCTGCGCATCGCCGGCTTCGGCCATGACACCGACGTGACCGACGATGCCTACCGTCGCGTGTTCGAGTTCTTCGGCACCCACCTGGCGAACCGTTGATGACGACCGGCAAACGTGCGCTGGTTCTCGCCGGTGGCGGACTGGCCGGGATCGCGTGGGAAACCGGTGTGCTACTTGGGATATCCGACGCAGTACCTGAGGTGGGCCAGGCACTGCTCGGCTCCGATGTCCTGCTCGGAACGTCCGCCGGATCGGCTGTCGCCGCGCAGATCGGCAGCGGCCTGCCCTTGGCTGAACTGTTTGCGCGGCAGGTGGCGGCGGGCGAAACCCACGAGATCCACCCGGGTGTGTCTGGGGAAGCCATCACCGAGCTATTTCTGAACGCCATGCTCACCCCAAACGCAACCAGGGAACAGAAGCTGCAGCAGATCGGTGCCGTGGCCCTGGATGTCTCGACACGCGGCGAGACGGTGCCGGAGTCCGCGCGCAGATCTGTGATTGCCCATCGGCTGCCTTCTCATGACTGGCCGCAGCGGACACTCCGTGTTACTGGGATCGACATCACCACAGGTGAACTCGTGGTGTTCGACAAGGATTCCGGCGTCGATCTGGTCGACGCTGTCGCTGCGAGCTGCGCGGTCCCCGCAGCCTGGCCGCCGGTGACGATCGGTGATCGCCAGTTCATGGACGGCGGCGTGGGGAGCACGGTGAATATGTCGGCGGCGGCGGACTGCGGTGTCGCGGTAGCGCTCGTGCCTTCCGGGGTCGACTCGCCATCGCCATGGGGGACGCCTGCGGCCGAGGAGATCGATGCATTTCCCGGTGCGACCCTGGCGGTGTTCGCCGATTCTGAGTCACTCGCCGCATTCGGGCCCAACTCACTGGATCCGGCCTGCCGGCTGCCATCGGCGGACGCAGGCCGGGTTCAGGGTCGCCGGGAGGCGCATCGGGTGGCCAGGTTTCTAAGGCTCTGACACGCCGTCGAGGGTGGCGAGCGCGTCGAGTGCGGCGCTGGCCAGGTCCTGCCCGATCTCGATGACCTCACTGGCGCGATGGAAGTGCAGACTGCGACACACGGTCCGGGGAACTTCGATCAGCAGGTCTGGCGGATAGGCCGCCAGCGTGTGGCGCGCCAACGCGCCCTGTGCGATGTCAATGGTGCGATACATCACCTCGAAGCCCCCCAGCTTCGGGGCCGCAGACTCACTTTGCTTCTCGGCCGCCTCATCGTCCTCGGAAGCCGTGAGTCGGCTAAGCACCGCGCGACCCGTTTGGGTGTCGAGTAAAGACCGTGCAGCCTTAGTGTCGAGCAGAGACGAGGTGCTGCGCCACATACGGTTGACTAAGTCGGCAGTGAGACTGTCTTCGCCCCAGCCCCGTTGGGTATTCGGATCGTCACCGGCGAGACTCACGGCGATGGTGGCGTCTGCGTTGGCCGCGGCGATCGGCGCCATCGGAATTGGGTCGAGGATGCCGCCGTCGGCGAGCAGTCGGCCGCCGAGCACATGGGGAGTGATGACACCGGGTATCGCGATTGATGCCCGGATCGCGTCGACCACCGGCCCCCGCTGCATCCACACCGAATTGCCGGTGATCAGGTCGGTGGCCACCGATGTGAACGGCACCGGCAATTCCTCGATGGTGACGTCGCCGAGGATGTCGCGGACAGCCTCCAGGATCTTCTCCGCACGCAGCACGCCGGCCGAGGTGATCGATGGATCGAGGAGTCGCAGCACTGCGCCCTGTGTCAAAGAACCTGCCCACAAGGCATATTCGTCGAGCTTGCCGGCGGATTCCAGGCCGCCGACCAGTGCCCCCATGGAGGATCCGGCAATGCCGACGATCTCGTGACCCCGCTCGTGCAGCTCGTTGATGACGCCGATGTGCGCGTAGCCACGCGCCCCGCCACTGCCCAGTGCCAGTGCGACCCGCATGGATCTCATTCTGCGCCTTCTAAGCTTCCTGATACCTGAGATGCGGCCAAGTGGCTGCGTATTTCACACATCACAGTTCGTATTTCACACATCGCATTGCACACATCGAGCAATACGCTGCTGGGCTAGCCGCCAACTGTGCCCGATCCCGGCATGTGCGTAACGGTGTGGCGATTTCGCGGCTCGATTTCCGCCATAGCGTTACGCAAACAGGGGATGAAGCAACAAGGGGTATTCCTGATTGGCGCGCAGGCCCGTTCCGGTTGGCTATCCGCACAGCCCGTCGACGGCTGCCTCCACGGCCACGATGACTGCGGCTTGTTGTCCTGGAGACAGCTCCGACCAAGGCCTGCCGAACGTGCTGGGCCCCAACGAATCCGCGCTCTGGATCGTCTTCAGGTACGGCTCCAACTGTGTCCTCGGTTCGCCGCCTTGTTTGTCCATCCACGTCCTTGCAGCTCTGCACGCCTGGAAATAGTCGTCCTCCGTGGACTCTGCGGGCGCGCCGACGGCCGTTGTCACCCCGTCGCGGGACACGCCGACTTCACCGGGCGCCACCGATGTCGGAGTGCCCGACCCGCCGCTCGAGGATGTGGACGGTGTGGCGGACACCGACGGGGACCCAGTGGTCGACGAGGGCCCAGTGGTCGAGGAGGTCTCGGTTGTCGACGAGCATCCGGAC
>CAXMSM010000171.1:0-3821 GCA_964195655.1 uncultured Gammaproteobacteria bacterium
CATCCATCAGGTCCAGCGCGGTTCGCAGCTGCCCCACTCCGCGGGCGCCCTTGTAGTTATCGACCAACGGCAACACCTGCCGAGCAGTCAAACCAGTCGCGTTGGCAAGTGCATCGAGGTGCGCAACGGCAAGGCTACGCGGTAGGTGCCGACCGAGATCGAATGCCGCGCGCTGCTTCGTGGCAACGGCCATGTCATCGATCTGAAGGACTTCATCGCAGGCAATGCGTTCGTTGCGTGCGATGATTCCCGCCGGTGGACGCCTGTTGTTGTAGTTCATCTCGATGGGGCAGTTGTCATCCACCCACGACGCTCCGTGCAGCGTTGCCGCGGCTCGGCCGGTAATCACGCCGCGACGCCAGGACCACAGCCAGGCTCCGACGGTGTTGGTTGCCAACGACGGCGGTTCATCGCGCGGCACGTACACGTTGGGAAATACCCTTCGGTATCCGTAACGCAGAGCGCCGGGCGTGACTGCTCCGCCGGCGACGGCCTCGCTCCCCAGGAAAACTCTCGTCATGAGGAGAGCCTGCGCCGCGCCGCTGACAAACCGTTGGCCGCCATGCAGGGTTATCCACAGCCCACCCACGCCGAACGTGCACACGGGGTAGTGAGAGGGCGCGCTCAGCTACAGAGAATGCACGCTCGCGCCCCAGCCCGAGCGCCAAGGCCAAAGAACTCTAGACGTCGGTGGAGAACCGGATGCCGCCGTCGGGCAACTGCACCCCGGGCCATACCCGCGCACCGCGCAGCAGCTCGCAGCGTGCGCCGATGTCGGCGCCGTCACCGATCACCCCGTCTCGGATCAGCGCCCGCGGCCCGACCCGAGCCCCGAAGCCGATGATCGAACGCTCGATGACGGCGCCGGCCTCGACACACACGCCATCGAAGATCACTGCCCCGTCCAGCCGGACGCGCGCGCCGATCTCGGCACCGCGACCGATCACCGTGCCGCCGATCAGCAGCGCGCCGGGCGCGACGCTCGCTCCGTCGTGCACCAACGATTCCCCGCGCTGGTGGGTCAATGCCGGTGACGGCGCGATGCCCCGCACCAGATCAGCTGAGCCGCGGACGAAATCCTCGGGCGTACCCATATCTCGCCAGTAGGTCGCATCGACATAGCCGTACACCCGCAGCCCGTCAGCCAGCAGGCCGGGGAACACCTCGCGCTCCACCGACACCGCCCGCCCCTTGGGGATCCGTTCGATCACCGAGCGGTTGAAGACGTAGCAGCCGGCATTGATCTGGTCGGTTGGCGGGTCCTGCGTCTTCTCCAGAAAAGCAGTGACCATGCCGTCGGAATCTGTTGGTACACAACCGAATGCCCGGGGATCACCGACCCGAACCAAATGCAGCGTGACGTCGGCGTCGTTGGCTGAGTGCGAATCGAGAAGCGCAGGCAGGTCGCAGCCGGAAAGTACGTCGCCGTTGAAGACGACGGCGGTGTCATTGCGCAGCCGAGACGCGACGTTGGCGATGCCACCGCCGGTGCCCAGGGGGTCGTCCTCGACGACGTATTCGATCTGCAGTCCGAGCTTGGAGCCGTCGCCGAATTCAGACTCGAACACCTCGGCCTTGAACGATGTGCCCAACACCACATGCTCGATACCCGCGCTGGCAATGCGCGACAGCAGATGGGTCAGGAACGGCAGCCCCGCTGTCGGCAGCATCGGCTTAGGTGCGGAAAGCGTCAGGGGCCGCAGTCGGGTGCCCATTCCCCCGACCAAAACGACCGCATCAACCTCGGCTGGATTGACCATCAACGTCGTCCTTTCGCCTGTGCCCGCCGTGACTTCCGAGAACCGCGCCGGGACTTCAGAGAACTACGCACGACCAGGGTGGATCGTGCGCCCAATGCCCCCCGGAAGGTCCACCGTAGCGGCGCCTGCCACCATTTCGGGTGCCGATCAGCGAGAAATGTGTAAGTGCTGAGGTGGTGGGCTGCCAGGTTGCGGGCCGGGTCGCGACCGGTGGAATGCCCTTTGGCATGCAATACCTCCGCTGAGGGCACGTATACGTTGTGCCACCCCACCCGACCCAACCGATCGCCCAGGTCGACATCCTCCATGTACATGAAGTAGCGCTCGTCGAAACCGGCGACCGCGGAGAAGGCGTCGGTGCGCAGCAACAGACACGATCCGGACAGCCAACCGACGGCACGTTCGCTGGGGTCGGTGCGGTCCTGACGGTAGACGGCCGTCCACGGATTCGACGGCCACACCGGCCCGACCACCGCGTGCATGCCCCCGCGAATGATCGAAGGCAGGTGCCGGGCCGACGGGTACACCGATCCGTCCGGGTCGTGGATCAACGGCCCCAGCGCCCCTGCGCGCGGCCAGCGCTCAGCTGCCTCAATCAACAGGTCGATACTGCGCGGCCCCCACTGCACGTCGGGGTTGGCCACGATAAGAAAATCTGCGCAAGAAGCCAATCCGTACTCGCTGACAGCGCGGTTGACGGCGGTGCCGTAGCCGAGGTTGGTGCCGGTACGCAGCAGCTTGACATTGGGATAGCGTTCGACGGCTTCTTCGGGCGCGCCGTCGGTGGAGCCGTTGTCGGCCATGATGACGGTCACCGGGCGGTCGGTCGCGTGAGCCAGGGAGGCAAGGAACCGATCCAGGTGCGGGCCCGGCGAATACGTCACCGTCACGACAAACAGTTCGTCGCTCACGCCAGCGCTGCCAATCCCACGGCGTTGAGGGTAGCGGGCATTCAGGTGCCAACCTTGCCCAGCGCCTCGGCCAGCGCTTCCCGCCAGGGCCGCAGCGGCATCAACCCGGCCGCCGCGGACTTGATCTCCGAGAGCGCCGAGTACAGCGGGCGCGGTGCAGGGCGGGGGTGCTTGTCGCTGCCGACGGGCCGCACCCGGTGCGGGTCAGCGCCGACCTCCTCGAAGATCGCCTGCGCCTGCTCGAACCGGCTGACCGCGCCGACGTTGGCAGCGTGCAGCACCGGCTCGCGGATCGAGCCCTCGGCAATCGTCAACAACGCCGCGCAGAGGTCGCCCACGTAGGTCGGCGACCCGATCTGGTCGGCCACCACATCCACGCTGCCGGAACCCAAAGCTGCCCTGCGGATACTCGCGGCGAAGTCCGACCCGTCGCCGCCTTCATAGATCCACGCCGTACGGACAACCTTGGCCTCCGGCATCGCCGACAGCACCGCGAGCTCACCGGCGAGCTTGGTGCGCCCGTACACGCCCAGCGGCCCGGTTTCATCGTCGATGTCGTAGGGCCGCGGGTTCGCGTCGGGGAACGAGCCGCTGAACACGTAGTCGGTCGACAGGTGAATCAGGTCGGCCCCGGCACGCGCGCAAGCGTGGGCGACATTCTCCGCACCGGCGGTGTTGACCGCGGCCGCGCGCTCGGGTTCGGTCTCGGCGGCGTCGACCTTGGTGTAACCGGCACAGTTGACGACGACGTCGCCAGCGCGGAGCAGGGATTCGGCAATTGACTCCGTCCGCGAGACGTCGGTGATGTCCCACTCCGACGACGTCAGCGTCAGCACTTCACGACCCTGCTCACGGGCCTGACCTGCCAATACCCGCCCCACCAGGCCGCCGGCTCCGGAAATCACGATGCGGCTCGTCGTCTGGGCGGACATGAGCCGAGTTTGGCACGCCGAGCCGGGCTACCGGGTCTCAGGGCCGCTCCCCAGTAGCCTGGGCAAATGCCTGCCGCACAGCTGATGCGTGTCATCTCCGTGGCCGTAACGCTGGCGATCGTCCTGGGTACCGGCCTCGCGTGGGCCAAAATACGTGCGTTTGAGTCCGGCATCAATCACATCAATTCGATCGCTCTCGGTGAGGGCGGCGACGACGG
>CAXMSM010000172.1:0-3970 GCA_964195655.1 uncultured Gammaproteobacteria bacterium
GATCATCCACAGGCCCTCATCTGTATGGTGTGGTGCATGCCAGAGGTGACCGGTGCCGAGGTGCGCGACCCAGAGCTCGCTCGACTGACGGGCCTGCCTTTCGACGATCCCGACGAGGTGATCCGCGCGGCGATCGACGAGGCCAGCGTGCCGGCGTTGTTGATGTCGATGGTGCATATGACCGGCAATCTCGACATCCTCGACGAAGTGCCCAGCCCGTTCATGCTGATCGCCCTGGATCTGCAGGGCGGGATGAGCGAACCGGACAAGCAGGTCGTGCGCGAGCGGGCCTTCGAGGTTGTCTGCGACTACCGCGACAGGGGGTGCCCGCCGCCGCTCATCCCCGACGAGCACCAACTGCGGACCATGCTGAACGTGATCAGCGCCGGCCAGGTAACCGAGGAGTTCATCGACTACATTGCCGCGGACCTCCGCTTCACCGGCGCCGATCAAAACGGCCCGGTGTTGGCCTCGACCGCAGAGCAGCGCGCCGGGTTTCCGGTGGTCGTCATCGGCTGCGGAGAGTCCGGGTTGTTGGCGGGGATCAAGCTCAAACAAGCCGGTATCCCGTTCACCATCGTCGAGAAACAGTCCGGGGCGGGTGGCACCTGGCTGGCCAACCGCTATCCCGGATGCCGCGTCGACATCGCCAGCCAGTACTACACCTACTCGTTCGAGCCCACCGACCACTGGGAGCACCACTACGCGACTCAGCCAGAGATTCTGCGGTATCTCAACGACGTAATGGCGCGCTACGAGATCGCTGACCATGTCCGATTCGACACCGAGGTCAGTGGCGCGGAATGGGACGAGGCGACATCCACCTGGCAGGTAAAGATCCGGCCCGTCGACAGCAGAGCCGGGGCCTCTGAGACGCTGACCGCCCGAGGCCTGATCTGTGCGGTCGGCCAGTTCAGCAACCCTGTGATCCCAGATATCAAGGGCGCCAAGGTGTTCGATGGACCATCGTTTCACACCGCGGACTGGGACGGCTCGGTGAACCTGGCCGACAAGAACGTCGCCGTTGTCGGGGCAGGCGCCAGCGGATTCCAGCTCGTCCCGGCGATTGCGGATACCGCCGCCCACGTCGACGTCTATCAGCGCACCGCGCAGTGGATGGCGCCCAACGTCAACTACCACGCGGCGGTCGGTTCGGGTGCGCGGTGGGCCACCCGGCATCTGCCGTACTACGGACGGTGGCTTCGGTTCGTGTCGTGGTGGCCGATTGCCGACGCGCTCAACGAGCAGATCACTATCGATCCTGACTGGGACAACGGCGGATTATCGGTCAGTGCAGGCAATCACACGGTCCGCGAGGTATTCGTCGCGTGGATGCAGGCGTTCACCGCCGACGAGGAACTGCTGGCCAAGGTGACGCCGAAGTATCCACCGATGGGAAAGCGCACGCTGCAGGACAACGGAACGTGGCTGACCACGTTGCAGCGCGACGACGTCGATCTGATCACCGACGGCATCGCCGAGATTACCGAAGACGGTGTCACCGACGTCAACGGCCTTCATCGGCCAGCCGATGTGTTGTTGTGGGCCACGGGGTTTGATGTCAACCATCAGCTCGGGCCAATCGACGTGCGCGGGGTGAACGGTATCGGTTTGAATGAGTCATGGGGTGATGCCGCCTACGCCTACCTAGGAGTGACGGTTACCGACTTCCCGAACTTCTACTGCGCGTTCGGGCCTGGCACCAACGCAGTCAACGGCGCCAGCCTCATCTACAACTCCGAATGCCAGATGCGCTACGTCCTGGGGTGCATCGACCTGGTGCTCACCTCCGGAGCAGCTTCGGCGATGCCGAAGGCGCAGGTGTGTGCCGACTACGACCGGCGCAGCCAGGCCCGCCTGAAAACCATGGTCTACTCCCACCCCGCCGTCACGAGCAGCTACTTCAAGAATTCCGCGGGCGACCTGCCGACACTGTTCGCGTGGCGCATTGTCGACTACTGGAAGTGGACACATCGCCCCAATCCTGACGATTACGAACTGAAAATGCTTTGACGTAAGGAGAATTCATGGCTGGACGGCGGCACTCTCGCCGGCCTGGCCCACAAGGACTTCTCCGCGATCGACATCGAGCAGCAGCCTGGGTGGATCACCTAAGGCTTTGGTTCACCCCGCAGGTCAGCCAGCGTCGCGTCAACGCAGCGAGACGACCACTTTGCCCTTCGCGGTCCGATCCTCCAGGGAGGCGATCGCCTCGGCCGCCCGCTCAAGCGGATAGACCACCGGCTGGGGCGCCGACACTGCCCCGGATGCCAGCAGCGGTTCCAGTTCGGCCCATTGCTCCTGCAGGTAGCCGGGATGGGTCAGGGTCCATCCGCCCCAGCCGACGCCGACGGCGTCGACGTTGTTGAGCAGCAGTCGGTTCGCCTTGATCGTGGGAATCTCACCGCCGGTGAACCCGATCACGAGTAACCGACCGCCTGGGGCGAGCGAACGCAGCGAATCGGTGAACCTATCGCCACCGACCGGGTCAACGACGATGTCCACGCCGCGACCGTCGGTCAACGCCTTCACCGAGTCCTTGAACCCTTCGGCCAGCACCACCTCAGTTGCCCCCGCCGCCCTCGCGACGTCGACCTTGTCCTCGCTGCTCACCACGGCAATCACCCGGGACGCGCCGAATGGGGGGGCCAACCTCAGCGTGGAGGTTCCGATACCGCCCGCGGCCCCGTGCACGAGCACCGTCTCACCGTCACGCAGTCTGCCGCGGTCCCGCAGCGCGAAGTGCACTGTCAAGTCGTTGAACAGCAACCCGGCCCCTGCCTCGAACGACACTGAATCCGGCAGCTTGAAGACTCTCTCCGGCTGCAGCGCAACAACTTCAGCCATCGCGCCACACAGCATCGTCAGCCCGGCGACCCGGTCGCCCGGCTTAACGTGCGCGGCGTCGGGTGCGCTGCGGACCACCCCGGCGATCTCCGCGCCCGGGGTGTAAGGCAGGGCTGGCTTGTACTGATAGAGCCCGCGGGACTGCAGGGCATCGGGAAACGCCACACCCGCTGCGTACACGTCGACCAGAACTGTGTTGTCGCCGGCAGCGTCCTTGGCCGGTTCGTCGATTTCGACGACCGCCGCAGCCTTCGGTCCCTCAAGTTCGGCTATCTGAATTGCGCGCATCACGGCCTCCCTGGTGTTGTCGCAAATAGGTATCACTGCACCGTAGTCGGCCCTTGCGGGTGGTACGCGGCGGTACAGTCAGCGACGCGGCAATGTGGCCGGACGTAGCGAGTGGCACAGGGAGAGCTCATGGCACGAGGTGGTAGGAGCCGAGGAAAAGACGCATTCGCCCCCGCTCAGGCCTTGCCCCAGGGGCGGGTGGTCGACGTCCGGTCCAAGGACGGCGTGCGACTGCATGCCGAGGTGTTCGGTCCGCCGGACGGCTACCCGGTAGTGCTTGCCCATGGCATCACCTGCGCCTTGCAGATCTGGGCCTATCAAATCGCCGACCTGGCACAGGACTACCGGGTGATCGCCTACGACCACCGCGGCCACGGCCGAAGTTCGGTGCCACCGCGCCCGATCGACTACAGCCTGGACCTCCTGGCCGCCGACCTCGACGCCGTGCTCGATGCGACGTTGGAGCCGGGCGAGCGCGCCGTCATTGCGGGGCACTCGATGGGCGGTATCGCGATCAGTTCGTGGTCTGAGCGGTATCCACACCGGGTCGAGCAGTGTGCCGACGCGGTCGCGCTGATCAACACCACGACCGGTGACCTGCTGCGCAACATCAAGCTGCTGCCCGTGCCGGCCCGGGTGTCCGGTGCGCGGGTCCAGGCGGCGGGGTCCCTGCTGAGGATCTTCGGCGGGGCGCCAGCGGTGCGGGCAGCCGATATTCTGACGCGTCGCTTCGTGTCGACCCTCGCGGTGGGCTCCGGTGGCGACCCCGCCATCGAGGATTTCGTCTTCGAGTTGTTCAACAACACTCCCTCGGCCGGGCGCGGGGGCTGGATCC
>CAXMSM010000173.1:0-2959 GCA_964195655.1 uncultured Gammaproteobacteria bacterium
CGATTCTGCTATGTCGGTCTCCCCCAAACAACGCTGAGCACTTTCGCCGGACGTGCATAATTCTGTGATGGCCTATGACCGGCGGGAACTCGCCGCGGTGTTCGTCGGAGGCGCGCTGGGCACACTGACGCGGGCCGGACTTGAGGAGCTCGCCGCGCCGGAGCCGGGCGAATGGCCGTGGCCAACGTTCAGCGCGAACATCATCGGCGCGTTCCTGCTCGGGGTGTTCGTCACCCGACTGCTTGAACGCCTGCCGGTGTCGAGCTACCGGCGTCCACTTCTTGGCACCGGGTTCTGCGGCGGTCTCACGACGTTTTCCACCATGCAGGTCGAGACGCTCAAGATGCTCGAGCACGGCAACTACGGGCTGGCTGCGGGCTACATCGCGGCCAGCATCATGGCAGGCCTGCCCGCTGTCTACCTCGGCACCGCCCTGGTGCGCCGGGCCCGGGTGCGCCGATGACGGTACTGGTCTGGGTAGGTGTGTTCATCATCGGCGGATTGGGCGCGATGCTGCGGTTCGTCGTCGACCGAGAGGTTTCCCGGCGGGCGGCGGGGGCGCTTCCCCTCGGTACCCTCGTCGTCAATATCAGCGGGGCGCTGTTGCTTGGCTTCGTGGCGGGTTTGGCATTCAGCCCGCACGTGGCACTGCTGGCGGGTACCGCCTTCTGCGGGTCCTACACCACATTCTCCACGTGGATGTTCGAGACTCAGCGCATGGCAGAAGAGCGCCAGAACCGGGCTGCGGTAGCCAATATCGTGGCGAGCCTGGTGCTGGGGTTGGCCGCGGCGTGGCTGGGCCAGACCCTGGGGGCGAGCCTGTGAGCAACGAAATTCTCACCCTGACCGCATATTTCACCGAACGAGAACGGACCAACGACCGGTTTCTGGCTGACGAGATGCTGGCCCTCTTCGACGACCGGTGTATCGCAGCGAGCGTGTTGTTGCGCGGTATCGCCGGCTTCGGCCTGACCAACGTCGCGCTCAGCGACCGCTCCCTGAGCATGGCCGAGGATGCACCGGTGACCATCTCGGCCGTCGACCGCCCGGAGCGGATCCTGGCGCTGACCGACTCAGTGGCGGCGATGACCAATCGCGGCGTGTTCACTCTGCAGCGCGGCCGCGAGCTGCCGAGCGCACCACCGGAGCATCCCGCGGAAGTCCGTCTCTCGCTGTATCTGGGCCGTAAACATCGCATCGCTGGGGGGCACGGCTACATCGCGGTCTGCGATGTGCTGCACCGTCTCGGATTCGCTGGGGCCGAGGTGCTTCTCGGCGTCGATGGCACCGTGGCTGGACAGCGCCGTCGGGCGCGGTTCTTCAACAGCAACACCGATGTACCGCTGCTGGTGACCGGTGTGGGCACCGCCGCGCAGACGGCCGCGGCGGTCGAAGAGCTTCAGCCGATACTGGCCGATCCGTTGTACACGATCGACCAGATCCGGGTGTGCAAGATTGATGGGCAGAAACTGGCCGACCCCAGAGAACTGGCGGGTGCCAGTCCGATACAGAAGCTGACAGTGCGCACTGCCGAGGACACTCTGAGCGGAGGTCAGCCGATCCACCGCGCCTTGATCCAGCGACTCAAGGACTCCGACCACGCAAGCGGGGCCACCGTGTTGCGCGGAATCTGGGGGTACCTGGGCTCCGAACGGCCGCACGGCGATCGCTTCCTCGAATTGGCCCGGCATGTGCCGGTGAGCACGGTGATCGTCGATACCGCACCGAACATCGCGGCAAGTTATGCGATCGTCGACGAACTGACCGAACACGACGGATTGGTCACCTGCGAGGAGGTGCCCGCGATGCTCGCCCTGCACGACGGGCACACCGTCGGGAGCCTGAAGCTGAGCTGACGGCAGGTCAGCCCGACACAGCGTGCTCGTCGGCGTGCTCGTCTTTGCCGCCCAAAGGCAGCACATGCATGACCGCGACGACAACAACGCCCACCACGAGCCCGATGACCGCCGAGGCCGCCGTGTTGACCAACCAGGCCAGCCCGCCGCCAACTCCGGCGACGTGGTCCACCCACCCCTCAGCGTGGTGGACCAGCGCGTAGGGCCCGTGCCAACCGAGTTCGTCGGTCCCGACAAGGAGAATGTGGCCCCCGACCCACAGCATCGCCACGGTGCCGACGACCGACAGCGCGGACAGCAGCTTGGGCATACCGGCGACCAGCCCATGGCCGACCTTCTTGACGAACGTGGATGAGCGCTGGGCAAGGCTCAGGCCGATGTCGTCCATCTTCACGATGCCGGCGACAACCCCGTACACCGCCAGCGTGATCACCACGGCGACCACGAGCAGGATGATCAGCCTCGGCAGGAACGCCTGGTCCGCAACTTCGTTGAGGGCGATCACCATGATTTCGGCAGACAGAATGAAGTCGGTGCGGATGGCACCGGTGACCATGTGGCGCTCGGCATCCGGGCCGACGGTGACGGCGGGCGCGGGCTGTGCATCGTGTGCATCGTGGCGTAAAACCTTGCCCAGTACCTTCTCTGCACCCTCGTAGCACAGGTAGGTCGCCCCGAGCATCAGAATCGGGGTGAGCAGCCAGGGCGCGAACTGACTGAGCAGCAGCGCGGCGGGCAGGATGAAGACGATCTTGTTGCGCAGTGACCCGATTGCGATGCGTTTGATCATCGGCAGTTCGCGTTCGGCGGCAACACCATGGACGTACTGCGGTGACACCGCGGTGTCGTCGATGACTACCCCGGCGGCCTTCGCGGTCGCACGACCCGCGGCCGCGCCGATGTCATCGACTGAGGCGGCCGCAAGCCGCGCCAGCACTGCGACATCGTCGAGGAGTGCGAACAGCCCCGCGCTCATGGCGCCACCGTGAACGCATCTGGGGTCATGGCATGGAACGTTACCCGCAGGATGGCGGCGCGCAGGTTTGACGATTGCCGCCGGCGGGTGGCCGAAGCTGCCGCGGATCCCACCACCGGCTGGCCAG
>CAXMSM010000174.1:0-5072 GCA_964195655.1 uncultured Gammaproteobacteria bacterium
GCTCCGGCGCCGAACAGGTCCGTCAACGCGTCTCGCACGGTAGGCCCATAGCCGATCTTGTCTCTGTACATCATCGCGACCCGGATCAGTCGTGGGTACGTCGATGCGGTGTCACTACCGCCCGGCGAGGCATAGACGGGCGCGACATAGAGCAACCCGCCCTCAGCGATCGGCAGCGTCAGCAGGTTGCCCCACCTGATCCGGTTCTGGCCGTCCCGGCCGATGACGCCGAGGTCCTGGCTGACCGCGGTGTCGGTGCTGATCGCGTTGAACGCGAGCTTGGGGCCGTTGACCTGACCTGGAATCGTTAAAACCGTGAGCTTTCCATATGTGTCGGGATCCGAACTGGCGCTGATGAAGGCCGCCAAGAAATCACGCTTAAACCGGTTCATCGCACTGGTCAGCTGAAACGACCCCGCGCTGTTGTCTTTGGCAAGGTCTTTGGCCACGATGTAGTACGGCGGCTGATAGCTGCTGGCCGTCGGATTCGGGTCCTGTGGAACGTCCCAGAAATCCGACGTAGAGAAGAACGTCACCGGGTCGTCGACGTGGTACTTGGCCAGCAACGCGCGCTGCACCTTGAACAGATCCTCCGGGTAGCGCAGGTGCTCCTGCAGCTCAGGGGTGATGTCGCTCTTGGGCTGGACGGTGCCGGGGAATACTTTCATCCACGCCTGCAGCACCGGATCCTGCTCATCCTGTGCATAC
Organism: uncultured Gammaproteobacteria bacterium; assembly: GCA_964195655.1. Classification (GTDB taxonomy): domain Bacteria; phylum Actinomycetota; class Actinomycetes; order Mycobacteriales; family Mycobacteriaceae; genus Mycobacterium. The sequence goes on from CAXMSM010000174.1 coordinate 709, forward strand.
AGCGTCACGGTGCCGTCGTAGGCATCGACGGTGGCCTTGACCGAGTTGCGGATGTAGGACACCTGTTTGTCCGGCTGCAAACGGCTCAGTGCCACCTCGTTGGAGTCGGTGGTCGCCGCCGACAGCGAAGTCAGCTGCGAGTACGGGTATTTGTCCAGCGTGGTGTAACCGTCGACGATCCACACCATCTTCTCGTTCACGATCGCCGGATACACGGCGGTGTCGGTGGTCAACCACGGTGCCACCGCCTTGACCCGATCAGCTGGGTCTCGCTTGATCAGGATCTTGCTGTTCTCGCCGATAACGTTGGAGAACAGGAAGTTCCGCTCGGCGAAGTTGGCAGCAAACAAGCTGCGCGCGAACCAGCCCCCGACGGACACGCCGCCTTTGCCGGTGTAGGTGTAATTCCTGGTGTCGACGTTGTTTTCGTAGTCGTATTCGCGCGACTCCCCGTTCTCGCCGACGATCGCGTAGTCGGCCGGCGTGTTGGCGATCACCGGGCCAAAATAGATGCGCGGCTGGGCCAGTGGTGCCGGTCCAGGCGAGTCCACCTCGCCGTTGGCTCCCACGACGCTAGCCAGGAACTCCGGATATCCGCCGTTCTGGTTGGGGTCGTTGGCCACCCCGCGCACCGTGTTGGCCGGCGAGGCGATGAATCCGTTTCCGTGGGTGTAGACGGTGTGCCGGTTGATCCAGTCCCGCTGGTTGTCGATCAGCCGATCGGGGTTGAGTTCGCGCGCGGCCACGACGAAGTCGCGCAGTTCACCGTCGTCGTCGCGATATCGGTCCATGTTCAGCTGATCGGGGAAGTAGTAGAAGTTCTTGCCCTGCTGGAATTGAGTGAACGCCGGGCTGACGATGTTCGGGTCGAGCACCCGAATGTTGGACGTGGTCGCCCGGTCGGCTGCAACCTGCTCCGCGGTCGCGGGGGCGTCACCCGCGTAGTCGCGATAGGTCACCGTTTCTTCGGTGATCCCGTAAGCCTGCCTGGTCGCGGTGATGCTTCGGCTGATGTACTCGCTTTCCTTCTGCGCCGCATTGGGCCGGACGCTGATCTGCTCGACCACCAGCGGCCAGCCCGCCCCGACGACCAGCGACGACAGCAGTAGCAGCACCACTCCAATCGCGGGAATCCGCAAGTCGCGCAGGAAAATCGCGGAGAAGACCGCAACCGCGCAGATGACGGCGATGGCCATCAGGATCAGCTTCGCGGGCAGCACCGCGTTGATGTCGGTATAGCCGGCACCGGTGAACGGCTTGCCGCCACGGGTGTGGCTGAGCAGTTCGTAGCGGTCAAGCCAGTAGGCAACCGCTTTCAGCAACATCAGGGTTCCCAACAGCGTGATCAGCTGGATCCGCGCGGCACGGCTCAGTGCGCCGGTGCGCCCGGCCAGTCGGATGCCGCCGAACAGGTAGTGGCCCAACAGGTTCGCGATGAAAGCCAGGAACCCGGCGACGAACACATAGGACAGCACCATGCGGTAGAACGGCAGGTCGAACGCGTAGAAGCCGAGATCGATGCCGAACTGCGGATCGACGATGCCGAAACTGCCGCCATGCAGAAACAGCTGCACGGTCGCCCAGTAACTTTGCCCCACGAAGCCCGCCAGAACACCGATGAACGCCGGCACCCCGATGCCCACCAGGCGCAGGCGGGACATCACCGCGGTGCGGTAGCGCGCGATCGGGTCATCGGGTCCAGCCGTCGGCACGAACACCGGCCTGGTGCGGTACGCGAGCGCCAGCGCGGCGAAGACGACGGCACCGATCAGGATCGCGACGACGAAGAAGAGGACGACGCGCGTCACCACCTGCGTGGTAAACACCGACCGATAGCCCAGCTCGCCGAACCACAGCCAATCGACGTAGGTGTCGATGAAGCGGGGACCGATCAACAACAAAAACACGGCGGTCAGAGAAAGACCTATCAAAACCCGGTTTCGTCGCGTCAGCTTCGGCATCTTCGCCGCAGGCCGCATTCCCACTCGATCACTCCAGTCTCGAAGATTCTCAACAATTGGTCAGGCGCAATAACCGCGACATAACCGCGATAACTCAGTCCTAACTGTACGCACCCACCCGACGGTGCCGTGTCAGCAGCGGGGGGGTTCGCCACCAGCGGAAAGCGTGCGCAGCGAGTCGATCGACTGTTCCAGAGTTTCCACCTTGAGCAGCTCGACACCGTCCACGTCGGCGGTCTTGGCCTCGTCGCAGTTCTCGGCAGGAACCAGAAAGACCCTGGCGCCAGCCTCGTCGGCAGCCACGATCTTATGAGTGATGCCACCGATCGAGCCGACCTTGCCGTCGCCGGTGATGGTGCCGGTACCGGCCACGAACTTCGCCCCGTTGATGTCGCCGGTGGTCAGCTTGTCGACAACGGCCAGGCTGAACATCAGACCCGCAGACGGCCCACCCACGTTGGCGAGATTGAAGTCGACGGTGAACGGCGCCCACGGCGCGTCGAGTACGCCGACCCCGAGTAGCCCTTGGTCGCGATCGGGGTGTTTTCCGAGCGTGATGTCGGTGGTTCCGGCCGGGGCGTTCTTGCGCCGGTAGTCGACGACGACGGTGTCGCCCGGTTTGGTGCCCTTGAGGATCTCCTGGAATTCCTTGAGGTCAGCCACCGGTGTGTTGTTCACCGCCTCGATGGCGTCACCGGACTGAAGCTTGTCGTTGGAAGGTCCATCCTCGGTGACAGATTCCACGGTGACAGCCATCGGGTACTTCATGTAGTGCAGCGCGGCGTACTCGGCGCTGTCCTCGGAACGCCGGAAGTCTTTGGTGTTCGCGTCGTCGATCTCTTCTTTCGATTTGTCCGGCGGGTACACCAGATCGCGCGGGACAAGTTGGTCACGACCTGAGGCCCAGAACACCAGCGCCTGCCCCAGTGTGAGGCCGTCGCGCTGCGACACCGTCGTCATGTTCAGGTGCCCGCTGGTGGGGTGGAGGTCCGCGCCCTCGATCTCGACGACCTGCTTGCCCTCGACCTCTCCGAGTGTGTCGAAAGTCGGGCCGGGTCCCAGCGCTACGTAGGGCACCGTCACCAGTGTCAACAACATGCCGAACGTCAGGATCGGCACCAGCGCGACGATCAGGGTGGAAATCCGCCTGTTCACGCCGCCCACAATAAAGGTTCACGCAGCGAGGTTCACTGACAGCATGACCCACATCGCCGCGCGAAGGCGGTCCGGTGAGTACGGTTGAGGGCATGGCTGAACCGCCTTTCGGCTTCTCTGCCGGGGATGACCCTGAGCATGACAAGCACAAAAAGGACCCCGGCGCTGGTGGCGATCCCTTCGGGGGCGCGTTCGGAGGCGGCGGCGATTTCGACATGTCGCAGCTGGGTCAGATCTTCAGCAAGCTCGGCGAGATGTTCAGCGGCGCGGGCGGCGCGATGCCCGGCGGACCGACGTCAGGACCGGTCAACTACGACTTGGCCCGCCAGCTAGCGTCGAACTCGATCGGTTTCGTGGCACCGATTCCGGAGCAGACCAGCACCGCCATCTCCGACGCAGTCCGGCTGGCCGAGACATGGCTGGACGGGGCGACACCACTGCCGGCCGGAACCACCAGGGCAGTGGCGTGGACACCGACGGACTGGATCGACAACACACTGGACACCTGGAAGCGGCTGTGCGACCCGGTCGCCCAGCAGATCTCGACGGTGTGGGCCTCGGCGCTGCCTGAGGAAGCCAAGTCCATGGCAGGCCCGCTGATGGCGATGATGTCTCAAATGGGCGGCATGGCGTTCGGCTCGCAGCTGGGCCAGGCATTGGGCAAGCTGTCTCAAGAAGTGTTGACTTCCACCGACATCGGGCTGCCGCTGGGGCCCAAGGGTGTCGCGGCGTTGATGCCCGAAGCGGTCGAGTCGCTCGCTGAGGGCCTCGAGCAGCCACGCAGTGAGATCGTCACGTTCCTGGCCGCCCGCGAGGCCGCGCACCACCGGCTGTTCAGCCATGTGCCGTGGCTTTCCACCCAGGTTCTCGCGACCGTCGAGGCGTTCGCCAAGGGCACCAAGATCGATATGAGCGGCATCGAGGAGTTCGCGCGCGGCTTCAACCCCGCCTCCATGACTGACCCGTCCGAGATGGAGCAGCTCCTCAACCAGGGCATCTTCGAACCGAAGGCCACCCCGGAACAGACGGCCGCGCTCGACCGGCTTGAAACCCTGCTGGCCCTGATCGAGGGCTGGGTGCAAACCGTGGTCTCCGACGCTCTCGGGGACCGGATCCCCGGCACCCCGGCACTCAGCGAGACGTTGCGGCGTCGGCGTGGCACTGGCGGGCCGGCAGAGCAGACGTTCGCCACGCTAGTGGGACTCGAACTGCGGCCGCGCAAGATGAGGGAGGCCGCGGCACTGTGGG
>CAXMSM010000175.1:0-5557 GCA_964195655.1 uncultured Gammaproteobacteria bacterium
TCAGTCAAACCCGGATCCGAGGACGTCACCGCCACCGGAACCGCAGACGGGCCATCACCAGCCGCGGGCACCTCAACCGGAACCTCAACCGGCACAGAAACCTCGACCACATCCACATCCACATCCAGCACCGGCACCCTCGACTGCGAACCCGCACGAAAGACGCCGCCCGCCCCCGACGTACTCACCGACGACAAAGAATCCGAACCGCCACTACCCGACCCCGACACCAAACCGGCCACAACGGCGCCGCCATCCAAACCTGCGACATCCGGCACGGTGATCACCTCACCCGCCGAACCCGAAACCTCTTCAGAATCCGAGCCATCCGAATCCGAGGCATCCGGGGTCGCGTCGGTCGGAATGTCTAAATCGATGTCCAGGTCGTCGACGTCGGCGTCGATGTCGGTGTCGGTGTCGATGTCGGCCGCTTCATCTGCGGCCATGTCTGAAATAGCGTCGCTGCCCGGACTGGACGACGAGCCACCCGGCGACACAGACGTCGTCTCATCTGTCTCATCCGTCGAATCCGACACCGTGGAATCAGCGGCAGAACCGTCCGACGCCGACCCGCCCGCCACCGACCCGCCCGCCACCGGCGACGATCCCGGCCCTGACGAAGAACTCGACGAACTCGCATTCGTCGAACCGCCCGAACCGGTCGTATCGGCGAACGCTATCGCCGGCATCGACGCAATTGCCGCGCCCACACCCAAGGCGACCGCAAGAGCACCCACTCGGCCCACATAGACCGAATGCACTGACGGCGGAGCCTTGGGTACCGCCATGCCGCCATACTTGATCCGACGAAGCCCGACACCGATGATCACCTGACGGCCACGACCCGACCCCGCAGAACACCGATCACCTGAAGTGCTCTGCAAAGCATCCATCGAACTCATCTCGGGCCCCTCACCGGCTCGCCGCCAGGATCCCCCCAATGCTTCAAGTATGCGATCAGAAATCGAAAAAAGCTGCGGTTTCGCGACATCCCCATCGTATTTCGTGTCAGGCATCTCCGGTGCAGCGATTGCAATGACGTCGAGCAAGTTGTCGATGGAGAAGATGCTCGCCGGATTGTCCACTCGCCGTTACCCAGTCGGGCTGGAACCCGTCGGACAGCAGGTCACCGAAACGTCCTCGGCGACCAGTAAGTCGGCGGTCTCGCGCCGCTTTGTGGCAATGACCGAGACCGCGCTGGCTGAGCTGTTGTCCAGGGATCTGTCGGGACTGGATGTGGTGGCGTTGATGATCGACGGGGTGCACTTCGCCGAGTCGTGCTGCGTGGTGGCGCTGGGCATCGGCATCGACGGGGTCAAGCACCCGCTGGCGTTGGTGGAGGGTTCGACGGAGAACGCGACGCTGGTGACCGGTCTGCTGGTGGACTTGCGGGAGCGCGGCCTGGACGTCACCCGACCGATGCTGGTCGGCCTGGACGGGTCCAAGGCGCTGCGCAAGGCGGTGGTGGACGTGCTCGACCATCCGGTCGATCCAACGGTGTCAGCTGCACAAGGTTCGCAACGTGAAAGATCATCTGCCGAAACGACTTCGGTCAATCGTCGGGCGCAGGATGACCGACGCCTACCACGCCGGATCGGCGCTGGAAGCCGAGGCGGCGCTGCTGGTCCTGGCCGCCGAACTGGACCGCACCCATCCCGGGGCGGCCGCCAGCCTGCGGGAGGGGCTGTCCGAGACGCTCACGGTGCTGCGCCTGGGCGTGCCGCCGACGCTGGCACGGACGCTGCGCTCCACCAACGCCATCGAGTCGATGATCTCGGTATGCCGCGAACACGCCGCCAACGTCAAACGCTGGCGCGACGGCAAGATGGCGCTGCGCTGGTGCGCGGCCGGAATGGTTGAGGCCGGCAAGCAGTTCCGCCGCGTCAACGGCCACCTGCACCTGCCGGCACTACGGACTGCGCTCGACCGCGAGATCGCCGAACATGTCGCACCCATCGTGCACAATGATCAGGTGAGCGCAGCATGATGCTCACCGGGCCGCCGCCGAAGTTCCACGGAACTCGGGACATCCTCGACAAGAAGGCGCCCAAGGTCAGTTTGTCGCGGCGGACCAGTGTGCCCGCGGTCGCGTCGGTGGCGATGCGGGTGTATTCACGTTTGGCTTCAGCCAGCGTTGCGTACGTGTAGCGCCGTCGGTCACGTGAGCCGTCCGGCCTTGTCCCGGTATCGACCTGGAATGTGTAGCTGACTTTCCCGTTGCGAGCGATGCGTTTCGTAATTGGCAATCCGCGACGGGTGCGTTTGGTCTCTTCACGATCGGAGGGCGCTGGTTCGGCAGCGTTCTCGGTTCTCATCGGCCGATCTCCTCAGTTGTGGTGCTCAAGGGTTCGCTTCGTGGCAGGCCTTCCACGCCTCCCGCTCGGTGTCGGAGTCGCCCTTGCTGATTCACGGATGACGGTGAATGCCCGGGTCCCGATTCGGAAGCCACAACTTGTAGTACCACGCTGAGCCGCGCTGTTGCGCGGAGCCTTTCACTACGCCACTAAGTCGTGAAGGCCAGATGTCACTACATAGATTCGGCCACCGAGACGGCGCGCGGGCAGCTCACCCGATGCAACCAGGCGGTATGCGGCCGCTCGGCTGATTCCCAGTAGCTGCGCCGCGCGAGGTACCGCGAGAAGCAGCGGGCGACCATTAAAGGCGTTGTCTTCCAATTGGTGTCACCAACTTCCAACGAGATGGATCGAGAGGGAGCGCGAAGGACGCTCCAATTGTGATGCTGTGGACCAAGTGACTCCCAACGACGGAACCGCCTGGCACTGGCCTAGACAGGCCCGCTACAGCAAATCAGCCTGCTGCACAAGCCAACCCACACCGGCCTGCGCCCAACAATTGCCAGCCGACGCCGGCTAGCCTGTCGCGCTCCTGCCCATCACCTTGGATCCTCAATTAGACGCAGCACACGGTCATCGAGATTGACAGTCCGCAAGAAAAGTACGGGCGGCGACGCGCCAGCAGCGGTTTCGACGGAGGTTAGGCTTTTCGGATGGCGACCACCAGGGACGACGCAACATCGGTACAGGCGAAACGCTCGTTCGGGCGGGCGGACTGTGCCTCATCGGTAACGCTTGCGCCGGTTGTCCCGGTCCGCAACTCCCACTACGCCGATAGCCTCATGCGACAGCGGCGGGTGCTCACCATCGCCACGCGGATAGCTGTGGCTGTCACCCTCGGTTTCGCTGTCATGCAGGTAGCGACTGCGGGCGTGTGGAGTCTCGCCGTCGTCCAATTCGTCACCGCGGCGATCCTCGCGTTGACCCCGTTGCTACAGCGGTTCGGCGAGCTAGTTGCGCCGGTCGCCATGATCGTGACCGCTTACGTCTCGCTCTCCGTCGTCACCTGGAACATCGGCACCGGAGCCGGCCTGCAATTCTATCTCCTGGCCGCCGGCACCATCGCGGTGCTGATCCTGGGGATCGGACGGATCGTGCTCGCGTCAATAGTGGTAACTATCGGCGCGGCTACCGTCATCACCCTGCACTTCACGGTGCCGGTTGACACGGGCCTTCTGCCGGAGTGGTTCATCACGGTCGCATTCGTGGTGTCGGTGATCTCAACCAGCCTCATGATCGTCGCGACCGTGGGGTACGCATTGCGTCAAATCGCGCGCGCAGAGGTTTCCATGGAGCGGGAGTACGAACGGTCTGAGTCTCTGCTGGCCAACATCCTGCCGGCCAGCGTCGCTGAGCGTCTGAAAGATCCGGACCGTGACGTCATCGCCGACCAATACGAAGACGCCGCGATCCTGTTCGCCGACATCGCGGGCTTCACCAAACGGGCCAGCGACACCCGCCCCACCGATCTGGTCCGCTTCCTGGACCAGCTCTACACCGGTATCGACGCACTGGTCGACAAACACGGGCTAGAGAAGATCAAAACAAGCGGAGACTCCTACATGGTGGTGAGCGGAGTGCCGCAGCCGCGGCCCGACCACCTCGAGGCGCTGGCCAACCTAGCCCTGGATATGGCCGAGGCCGTCGCCGGTCTCAAGGATCCGCAGGGGCGCGATGTGCCGTTGAGGATCGGCCTGGCGGCCGGCCCGGTGGTCGCTGGAGTGGTCGGTGCCCGCAAGTTCTTCTACGACGTGTGGGGCGACGCGGTCAATGTGGCTTCCCGGATGGAATCGACTGATGTTGCGGGACGGATCCAGGTTCCCCAGGAGGTTTACGAACGCTTGAAGAACGGCTTCGTGCTTGAGGAGCGCGGCGATGTCGACGTGAAGGGCAAGGGCGTGATGCGCACCTGGTATCTGGTTGGCCAGCGCCAAGCCTGACACTGAACTGACTGCCCCACCGTCGACGAGCCGTTGAGAGCGACGGGGAGAGTTCGACGGACGAAGAGATCATGAATTCCCCTTAGTCCAAAGAATTTCAGCGGTTCAGGGCGCTAACCCGGCTATCACGCCGACCCGACGGGGCCGCGGGCTGCGCGGGGTTGTTTTTGGGATACCCATTCACCCGTTTGCTTGGGGTTCGGACCGTTCGCCAGGCCGGCGCCTGATGTCCGTGTCACACTTTCGCCGTGACTTCCGAGACCTCTTCCGTGGTGCTATTGCATGGCGTCACTTGCTCAAGCAGCATGTGGCGGGACATTGTTCCGCCGTTGTCCGAGCACCATGACGTTTATGTGCCGACGCTGCTCGGGCACCGCGGCGGGCCTGCCATCCAGCGTCGTCCGGTGTCGGTTAGCGACGTCGTGGACGCGACGGAACGCTATCTGGACGAACACAGTCTGGCGCGACCGCATCTCGTCGGGAACTCTCTGGGCGGATGGGTGGCCATCGAATTGGCCCGGCGTGGGCGTGCCGCGAGCGTCTGCGCGTTCTCCCCGGCGGGCTTCTGGTGGGACACCAAATCTCATAGGCAAGTTTCCGGACACATACGCAGGTCGCGCACGCTAGCGCGCGTCTCCCGTCCGATAGCGCCACTGGTGCTCAGGTCTGCGGCGGTGCGTCGCCTCGGTCTGCGTGAGGCCGTGTGCCACGGTGACCGCCTCAGCGCCGCAAGGACCTTGGAGTGGATGGATGACCTGATGGACTGCCCGTTCATGGATGACTACTCTCCCGACAAGCAGATCGAGCCGATGGACCCGCTGCCGTGCCCAGTCACTTTGGCCTGGAGCCAGTTCGACCGACTTGTTCCGGCCGAGACGTACGGCCAGACGGCACGCGAACGCCTGCCCGGTGCTACGTGGGTGCTCTTGCCCGGCGTCGGACATATTCCGTGGATCGACGACCCCGACCTGGTCGTCCGGACGATCTTGGCCGCGACTGATGTTACAGACTTAGGCGATCACCGGCGCTGATTTCCTGAACAATCGTTGCACAGCACCGGAATGTTCCCGCTGAGCAGTCACTCACGCACACAACGGGTTTTGCTAGCACGTCTGTATTTGGCCGGACGGCAAAACTACGTCTTCACCTCGATCTGTCATATGGCGGGTGTGGCGGGCCGAAGTGCCGGCAGCGAATCGGTCGGCGCGCCCACGAGAACGACAAGTTGACCGACTTTCACAGTCTCAAGTGTCTACGGGGCCG
>CAXMSM010000176.1:0-6039 GCA_964195655.1 uncultured Gammaproteobacteria bacterium
TCCCGCACGACTGGCACCGCTATGAGGTCCACCAACTCAACTCCAGCGACTCCCGTGGCCTGGTCGCCGGCGCAATCTATTCCTCGTCAGGTTCGCTGATCGCCAGTACCACCCAGGAAGCCCTCTGGCGGCTGTAGACCGACCCCGGTTACAGCCTCTCCTTCACCGCCGCAGATAGGCGGGCGCCGGCAGCCTTTCCGGCCGCGATCGCGGTGGCCGCCTTCATCACCTGCCCCATCTGTCGCATACCCGGCCGCTCCCCGATTTCCTCAGCGACCTGGGCCATCGCGGTATCAGCCACGTCCGCCACTTCGGCATCGGTCAGCGGGGTCGGCAGGTACTCATCGATGACGCGCATCTCGGCGTGTTCGGTGGCGGCCAGTTCGCCTCGGCCGTTCTGGGTGTAGATCTCGGCCGACTCGACGCGCTTCCTCGATTCACGGGCGAGCACTTTGACAACTTCGTCGTCGGACAGGTCGCGCGCGGTTTTGCCGGAAACCTCTTCGGTCTGGACCGCCGACAACAGCATCCGCAGCGTCGCAGTTCGCAACCGGTCCTGCGACTTCATCGCCGTGGTGAGGTCCGCACGTAGCCGTGCTTTGAGTTCCGACATGGCGCAAACGGTACCCGGCACGCGGCGGCACGCTCGCCCGTCAGGTCAGCGGATGAGTTATGAAACTTAGGCCTGTGCCCAAACTGTGCGCAAAGAGGCCCAGGTCTCAGCGATTAAAATCGCGTCTGACCTGGGCCATCTCTGGTGGAGCTGCCGGGAATTGAACCCGGGTCCTACGGCATTCCCTCGAGGCTTCTCCGTGCGCAGTTCGCTATGCCTCTACTCGGATCTCCTGATCACGCGAACAAGTCAGGATGACGATCCCAGTCGCTGTTTGATGTCCCGATACATCCCGCGACCGGACATATCGGTTTGTCCCTCTAGCTGATGCCAGGGTCCGGGCCGAGGGCACTCCCGGTCTGACAGACTCACCGTCGCTTAGGCAGCGAGAGCGAAGTCGCGCTGATTGGAATCGGCGCTTAATTGGTTGCAACGACGCTTACGGTGGTCAGTTGCCTGCACCGGCACGCTTCCCTTGATTCGATGCGCGAAGTCGAAACCGTTCAGCCCCTCGCACCCCCGCCGAGCATCGGCAGGTAAACCCATACTACCGGGGCTGTTCAACAATGCCCAACAAATTAAATGCCCAACGACTTAGTAGTCCAGCGGGCATTACCAGCGGGCATTAGTAGTCCCACGGGCACCCGGGTCAGATCATGTAGTTCAGATGCTCGACAATCCGGCGACCGACAGCGTCGTCGCCGCCGTAGCTGATCGCGGCGCTGTGGGCGCCCGGCGTCGTACGCCCCCCTGCAATCCGCGTGAACAGCACACCGTCCAGTGCGATGGTCGATGTCGGCTCCTCGGCACCGAAGTCCTCCACGACGCGGCCACGGCCTTGAATCGCGACGTTGATGTCCCGCCGCAGCGGGCCCGTCAATTCGATCCTGACCCGGGCGCCGTCGGGTGCGCCGCCGAGCTTGCCAACGACGAAACCCATGCTGGCCGCCATCTCATCGAGCGCCAACGCCGAGACCCGGCCTACCAACTCCTCGGAGCCGGCGGGCCGCGCGACCGCATCGCGGATGTCGAGTTCGTGCATCCAGCAGTCGAATACCCGCACCCGCATGAACCGTCCATAGGTGTCCGGCCCCGCCGGGGTCGCGGTGATGTCGTTCCACTGCTCGACGGGCAGGCCGGACAACTCGTCGCGGCGTTGCGCGGTCACGGTGCGATACAGCTGTCGTAGCTCCGCGGGACTGAGGCCGCGCAGCTTCCGGATCCAAGCCTCGTTCATCACCCCGATCGCGTTGCGCACGTGTTTGAGAGTCGATACGTCGACGTCCGCCTCGGGCGTCGCGACGCCCTGCAGCATCGATTCGGTCCCGACGATGTGTGCGACGACGTCGTGCACCGTCCATCCGGGAAGCGAAGTTTCCGTCGTCCACTCCGCGGAGTCCAAGGTCTGCAGTATGGCGTCGATATCGCGCCAAGACGCGAAGAGACCGTCGAGCACATCGGACTTCTCAAGGTGAGTGTTTGGGCGAGAGGGGCTGCTCACTTGGCAGAAGGTAGTTCGTTTCCCGCGTGCGCGTGCCCGAATTCGCACAGCGGAACCCTCAGATCGGTGCGCCCTGCGTCTTTGAGACCGAAGTGAGTTCAGTGATAGGTACCGCACTCCCGAAGAGGTGCCCCTGCGCCAGCAGGCACCCGGCTTCGTAGAGAGCCTCGGCCTGGGACGTGTACTCGATCCCCTCGACGATCACCGCCATTCCCAACTCGCCGCACAGTCCGATGATGGATCGATACAGCTCTTGATCCTGTGTGTGATCGACGCCAGAGGCGAAACTGCGGTCTAGCTTGATGACCTGCACGGGCAGCGAATGCAGATACATCAACGAGTTGTACCCCGAGCCGAAATCGTCCAATGCCACCTCCACACCAACGGCATTCAGGCGGGTGATCTGGGCAGCAGCGGCGCCGAGATCAACGATCGGCACTGTTTCGGTGATCTCCACGACCAGCCGGCTCGGCTCGACTCGATGCCGGGCCAGCGCGTTGCGGACAAGCTCTTCGACATACGGGTTGCCCAGCCGCGCCGCACCGATGTTCACGTGAAAGTCAATATCGAGACCGGCAGCCTGGATCTCACTGCAAGCGAGATCGAGCACCAGCGCATCGAAGTCGGCACCGAGCCCAGCCTCTTCGGCAGCGGCAACGAACGTCTCAGGTGAGATGTCGATTCCATTTGGCGCGGTCCATCGCGCCAGCACCTCGACCGCCATCGGCGCTCCGTCAGGAAGTCGCACGATGGGCTGGTAGGCGAGGCTGAACCCGGCGGGAACGCCGCCGCCCGCCTCGCGCAACGCAATCGGGAAATCTCCACGCATATCCGACGACGGTTGGTACATCACCGCGGCGTCTTTGCCGATGCGTTTACCCGCGTACATCGAGATGTCGGCCTGCCGCAACAGGTCGTCCGATGTCTGGGACAGTCCGTCTGCCCCGGGCCGGACCAGGCCCATGCTGGCCCGCACCCGCACCGAGGAGCCAAGCACGGGGAATGGAACCCGAAGCGCCGCCCTCAGCCGGTCAGCAACGACATCCGGTTCCTCCCTGCTGCCATCGATGAGGATCGCGAACTCGTCACCGCCTATGCGGGCTACCGTGTCGACGTCTCTCACACTGCGCTGAAGGCGCTCGCCTACCGCACGCAGCAGTTCGTCGCCGGCCGCGTGTCCAAACCGACCGTTTAGATCCTTGAAGTCGTCGAGATCGACGAAGATGAGCACGAAGCGGCCGTCGCGCAGGGCAGCGTCGAGCCGTTGGCCGAACAGTAGGCGATTGGGTAATCCCGTCAGAGCGTCGGTGTGCAGCTGATGCTCCAGACTGCGGTGTGCAGAGTGCAACCGCTGAGTCAACAGTTGGTGCGCGCGCGCCGCCACTAGCTGGCGGATGGCGACAAGTAGCACTATCAGCACCGCCATGGACATCACGAAACCGGTGAACGGCCGACCGATGAACAAGTGGAACGCGAAAAGCGTTGCGACCCCGAGTAATCCGATGTAGGGCAGAACTAGCTGCGCCCAGTCCACCCCGGGGCTTGCGCCAGCATCCGCCGTCGAGGTCGGCCGCGGCGGGGGTTGATCGAGCATCGCATAAGCGAACATCAGCGGGCCGAGGACGAAGCCGATCGCGGCCCACCGCTGACCACCATCGGAACCTACAAATTCGAAGTAGGCGACGAGTCGATTCGCTGAAGCCATCGTCACGATGCCAGCGGCCAGCAGGAGGTAGTTCGCCCGATATGGCCGGTTCTTTCGGTAGGTCATCGTGATCACCACAGCCGCGACTACAGCGACGAGCTCCACCAACGCATACCCGAGTTCCACCGTCGGGCTATCCGCGCGGGGCAGTGAGGCGGTCGATCGGGTATCGAAGTCACCCAGTGAAATAAATATCACGAACGATGCAGCCACCAACACCCCGTCAAGAAAGGTTGTGGCCGCGGAATGCCGCGGCGCGGCATCACGCTGTCTGAGCACTCCCCCGGCGGAACGCACCAGAAAATACATCGACGCGAGAATGAACACTTGGCAGGCCAGATATGCGACGAGAACTGCCGGCGCTACAAACCCGCTGCCCGCCTCAACGCCGCCGGACCACCAGAGAGCCTGGCCGACCAGAAATGCCGCCAACGCCACCACGAGAAGCAGTCGCCACCAACGCGCCGATCCGCTCACCCGCAACGCGACGACGACACCGCACGCCACCGCCCCCAGTCCCGTACCCAACTGGAGCAGCGCCTCCCCGCGACGGGCCGCCTCGTCGCCCCACGGTGCCAGAGCGTTGACACATGCCAGCAGCGTGACGATGACGAACAGCCAGGTGCGTAGTCGGTATGGGTTGATAGCTCATCTCCTTCCGCCGCACGGGCCGCAACTACTCGGGCCTGACCTTGACCGTAGCTACCCGACAGCGATCATTCCAACAGATGCCAGGGCCAGCCCCATGCCAATTGCCTGCCAGCGACAACATCGACGACTGCAACGCCAACAACGTCGCGACGTTGGCGACAGTGTCGAGCACCGCGGCGAACAAAGCCAGCCGCAGCGGCACACCCCGTTCGAGCACCAGATCGGCCGTTACCACCGCCGCCAACAGCACGATCGCCGTCGCAGCCAACCGTCCGAACACCAGCGGCCACAACTGGGCCTCGACCGGCACCTGGTCGAGGATCACGAAATTCATCCCGAACGCGACACCGGAGCCGACGGTCAGCCAGGCCACTTTGGGGGTGAACTTGTGTGGTGTGGGGTGCTGATCTGGCCGCCGAACGGCACCGCGATAACGATCAGCAGCAGCAGCGCCACCGGGTAGGACACCAGCACCACCCGCAACGCGGCGACCCGACGCGACGCAATGCCGCCGACGAAGTCGCTGACTCCATATCCCAGCGCCGCGATCAGCGCGCTGAGGATGCCTGTCAGGAGGTCATGCCTTTGACGCGTCGGCCCAGTTCGCGGGTGACCTCCCGCTCTGCATCGCGGCGCGCCATGTCGTGGCGTTTGTCGTGCGCCTGCTTACCGCGGGCCAGTGCCAGCTCCACCTTGACCCGACCTCCGGTGAAGTACAGCGACAGCGGCACCAGGGTCAGGTTGCCGTCGCGGATCTTGCCGACCAGGGTGTCGATCTCCCGCCGGTGCAGCAGCAGCTTGCGATTGCGCCGAGGCGTGTGGTTAGTCCAGCTGCCATGGTGATATTCGGGGATGTGCAGGTTGCGCAGCCAGATCTCGCCGTCGTCGATCGTGGCGAATGCGTCGGCCAGCGACGCCTGCCCCTCACGCAGACTCTTGACCTCCGTGCCCACCAGTGCGACCCCGGCCTCGTAGGTCTCGAGAATCGAATAGTTATGCCGCGCTTTGCGATTAGTCGCAACAACCTGGTTGTTGCTGTCCTTGGGCGCCTTGGCTTTCTTTGACACGGCTATCTTCGTACGTACAACCGCAGCGTGACGTATGAAGTGACACCAGCCATCGCCATGCCCAGGAACAACAGCATCGGAGCGATGTAGAGGATGTCTGCGTAGTCGATGCGCGCAATCAGATTGGCTTGATAGAACTGGTCGAGGGCGTTCTCCAGGAACAGTGCACGCACCGCGATCAGACCGCCGATGGCGATCAGAACGCCGAGGAGTGCGGCAAGCATCGCCTCGACCAGGAACGGCAATTGTGTGTACCAGCGACTCGCGCCAACAAGTCGCATGATCCCTATCTCGGTTCGCCTGGTATAGGCCGCCACTTGAACCATGTTGGCTATCAACAACACCGCGCCGATCGCCTGCACCAACGCCACGGCGAATGCCGCGTTCGACAACCCGTCGAGCACCGCAAAAAGCCGGTCGATCAGATCCTTCTGGTTCAGGACGTTGAGAACACCGGGCCGGCCGACCATGGCTTCGTCGAAGTCCTTGTGCTGCTCGGGAT
>CAXMSM010000177.1:0-2498 GCA_964195655.1 uncultured Gammaproteobacteria bacterium
AGACTGCAGCTAGTTCAGGAACCCGCGGCCGACGTGATGCCCGAGCGAAATCACTCCGGACACCACGGCCAGTGACCAGACGGCGACGTGGAGGTGTGTCATGGCCTGGCTGATTCTGGTGGTGTCAGGTGTCCTGGAGGCTGTCTGGGCCACAGCTCTAGGGCGATCTGAGGGTTTCACCCGGTTAGTGCCGTCGGCTGTGTTCGGCATCACCTGTGCGGCATCGATGGCTGGCCTCGCGATCGCAATGCGTTCCCTACCCATCGGAACGAGCTATGCGGTGTGGGTCGGGATCGGGGCTTCACTCACCGTGGGCTATGCGATGCTCACCGGTGCCGAATCTGCGTCTCTCATAAAGATTCTGCTGATCTTAGGTCTGATCGGCTGCATCATCGGGCTAAAAGTCCTGAGCCACTAGGGCGTGGTAAAGGTCTGTCGACCACTGCTCTATCCGGGCAACACCATGGCGATCAGGACCACAGCGAGGTAGGCGAGAAAGAGCCAGAACTGAGCGGCTTCAGGCATGCGGTGCGAAATTCGTATGCCAAGGGGTGAACCCAGAAGGGCGCCTGCGGTCATCCCGGCGAACGCCGGCAGGTACAGGTATCCGATTGCGGCGGCGGGAAGTCCGGTGGCACCCAGTCCCCCGAGCAGGTAGCCGGCACCTGCCCCGATCCCGATCACCGCTGACAGTCCGGCCGCGATGGCGGATGCGCTTTGTATGCGGTAGCCCGCTGCTTGCAGATACGGCACCGTGATGATGGCCGCGCCGGCGCCGAGCAGGGCACCAGTCAGGCCGGTGGTGACCCCGGAGGTCAACCGGCTGGCGCGGGAAGGCATGACGGGCGCTGGCGCCGTTTCGTTGCTTGCCTTGGCATTCTTCGATTTTCGGTAATGGTGGTGCAACGCGCGCGCGAGCATGTATGCGACGAAGCATATGAAGAAGACCCGAAGGATTGGGCCGGGTAGAAGGCCGCCCGCGAACGCACCAATCGCCGTTCCGAGTACCACCGGCGGCAGCAGGTGCCAGAACAGCGGCCAGTCCAGGTCCCCGTGTCGACTACGCAAGAAGGTCGTATACAGCGCTGTAAAGAACATCACCGCAAGGGATGTTCCGATGGCCAGGTGCATCACGTGTTCCGGCGCAACGCCCTGGAACGGCAGAGCCACCGCAAGTGCGGGCACGATGGTCAAGCCGCCCCCGAGCCCGAACAAGCCTGAAACCAGTCCGGCTATAACCCCTGCGAGCAGGTAGACCAGGTAGATCGTGATGCCGCTCATCGGCGGTCACGCAACGTGAAGCGATCTGCGATGACTGGCTGAGAAATAGAGCGATGCCCGAGCATGGGGCAATCGTCCCCTAGTACCCCGCCGGGCCGCGCTACATCGGCTCGATCGAATCGTCGGCCAACTGCCGGAGCGCGAGTTGTCGCCCCGGATTGGCTTTCGGGCCGCACGATGATGACCGGCGATGCACTCTGATCGCCCCGAAAAGTTTGAGCGCTCTGGTTGTGGATGATCCAGTTCCGCTGACCGTGGGTCAACTACTGAATCGGGCAAGCATATTTTCTGGCCACGTCCATCAACCGCTGGCTCGCTCCTGGGCCGACAACCCCCTGAGCGACCAACTCCCATCCGATGAACCCTGGTACGCCGCCTTCACATGCTTGGTGAGCGACGCGCCACGCGGTGTCAGGGTTCAAGTGGAATCCGTTGGTTTCTAGGCCTTGCATGTAGTTGTCGAATTCAGCTGCATCCGACTTCCTTCTACACATTCGCACACCCCACCGACACACATCGCTGGATCGCGGTAGGAATTCTGCAGCTGCGCGGCTGCTGCAACAACTGGCTTCGTCCCCGATGTTGGTGATGGTCAGAGAAACGATGACCCACTCACCCAACGGCGGGTCGGACAGCCCGCCCAGCGAGCCTTGACGGGTCTGGACGTTCGTCACAGCGAACTCGAACTTGCCGTCACGGGATTCCGCGGGGGCCGTGGGCACTGGGGCGTGCTTGATTAGCTGGAGCAATGATCGATACCTGTGGATGACGCTCGTTGAGGTGGCGTGAAAGTGGGCGTACCTTCCCGAGGATGATCTTCACGGAATCAGGTAGTCGATCAAGACCGGCGTTGGCGCGCTGGTTGGGAAGGTACGCCCATGCTCACGGTAGTTCACGGCACGGAATCCGCCAACGAGGACGGCGGCGGTGAGGGTCGGTCGCTGTTGGATGAGATCGTCCGCGACGGCGCCCGGCAGATGCTTGCAGCGGCACTGCAGGCCGAGGTCGCCGCTTACGTCGAGGATTTCGCCGACCTGCTCGACGAGGGCACTGTCACGTTAGTGAGCGTCCGTGACCTGGGAGGATCGGTGGGGTGAGCACCGCTACGGCGTCATATAAGGGCTCTTCGCTACCCGGTGGAGATCATCAATCACTGCGTGTGGCTGTATTTTCGGTTTCCGCTGAGCTTTCGTGAGGTTGAGGAGCTGATGCTCGCA
>CAXMSM010000178.1:0-5441 GCA_964195655.1 uncultured Gammaproteobacteria bacterium
CCATTCTTCTTGCGGTGTCTCGGGTTCCACTTCCGCGACCTTCCGCTGCGCCTCCCCGCCAACCCTCGCCGGCTGCGGCTCCGGGTCGTCCCAGTTCACGATGTACTCGACATACTCGTCGTCATCGACGAATTCTCCGTCGTCCCAAGCTGGGTCTCCATCGCCATCCCCGCCGCCGCCGGCGAGCCCAGCGTCGGCAATGCCAAAGTGTGCGCGCTGAGTGTTGGCGAACCCCACCATGAATATCGCGGCGACGACGCCGAACAGGGCGACGAGCGCCGGAAGCAGCATGGCCTGCGACATGGCTGCCGAGAACGGGGCCTGCAAGAAGGCCGGCAGCTCTGTGACCGATCCCTCGGTCCGCGGGGCCGCATCCGCCGCACCCGGCATCTCTGCGGACAGTCGCGTCACCATGAACGCAGCAATTCCGGCACTGCCGAGCACCGACCCCACCTGACGGGTGGTGTTGTAGACGCCCGAGCCTGCGCCTGCTAGCTGCGGGGGAAGGTTTCTGGTCGCGGTCGCGGCCAAAGGTGACCAGATGAACGCCATGCCCACCCCCATGGCAGTCAGAGGCAGCACCAGGCGCCAGATCGGTGTCGTCGGGGTCATCTCGATCGACAACCAGGTCAGCGCTATCGCCATCACCGAGAAGCCGAACCCGACCACCGGCGTCGGCTGTGACCGGTCGACAATCCTGCCGACGAATGGTGCCAGCACGCCGGTCGCAACGGCCATCGGCGCGGTCAGCAGGGCCGCGCCAGTCGGCGACAGCCCACAGACTGCCTGGGCGTAGAACATCAGCGGCAGAATCATTGCCGTGACCACGAACCCGATGGTCGCAACTCCCAAATTCGACATGGAGAAGTCGCGGTCACCAAAGATGACCAGTGGGATCAGCGGCTCCGCGGTATTGACCGACTGCCAGTAAAGAAACGCAGCAATGACCACGGCACCGATGAAGATGGCCGCCCAAATCCACGGCGCCCAGTCGTTGGCCTGGCCCTCTTGCAGTGCGAAGACGATCAAGAACATGCCGACGCCCGACAGCAGTACCCCGGGCATGTCGAACCCTTGCTTATAAGTGGGCAGAACCGGCACCAGCCAGACCGCGACCGCCAGACCGATAATTCCGACGGGAACATTGACGATGAATATCCACTGCCAGCCCAGATGCTCCACCAGGACCCCGCCCGCCAAAGGGCCCACCAGCGTAGCCACCCCCGCCGTGGCACCCCATACGCTCATCGCGACCCCACGGCTATGGGCGGGGAAGATCCTGGTGGCTACTGACAACGTCTGCGGCGTGAGCAGTGCTGCACCGACGCCCTGGACCACCCTGGCGGCGATCAGCATGCCGATGGTGTCAGCCAGCCCGCACCACAGCGAAGCCGCCGTGAACACCGCGAGGCCAAGGAGATAGATGTTCTTCGGGCCGTATCTGTCCCCCAGCCGGCCGGATACGAGCAGTGGCACCGCGTAGGCCAGCAGATAAGCGCTGGTCACCCAGATCACCGCGTCGTAGTCGGCTCCCAGGCTCGACATGATCGCCGGGTTGGCGACAGCGACGATCGTAGCGTCGACCAGGATCATGAAGAAGCCAATGAGCAACGCCCACAACGCATACCACGGGTTGGCCCCAGCGGCGCGGGGTGTCACGGTCTGGAACATGGCGGTGTCGGCAGTCTCATAGGGCGAAGCAATCAGGAGTTATCCAAGCAGGTATCGGCACCGGGATGGGAGGGGACGGCCCGACGCTACGGATACGCGGGTATCCGGACAAGTCAGCGAATCGGTGTTCCCGCCGTCACGCTGCGTCGGCGACGGCCCCATCGGCGACCGAGTCCGCTGTGGTGGACCGGTACACCCCGGTCAGCAGCAGTGCCATCAGCGCGATGATCACACCGGCCGACATCACCATCGCCATAGCCAGTTCGTTGTTCCCGAGCACACCAACGACAGGAGCGACGGCCGCGCCCAGTCCGAACTGGGCGGCACCCAACAGCGCCGCCGCGGTGCCCGCGGCATCGGGATGACGAGTCAGGGCCACCGCGGGAGCATTCGGGATCACCAGTCCCATCGCCCCGAGAATCGCCCAGACCGGGAGGATGAAGCCGAATACGCCGCCGACGTGGCCGGCCGCCAACGCCACGAACACGACCCCTGACGCCGACGCTGCGACCAGCGCCCACACCATGATCTGCTGGGGGGAGTACCGCCGCAGCAGCACTACGTTGCACTGGGTGGAACCGATCAACGCGATGGCTCCCGCGCCGAACACCAGCGCGAAGGAGGTCTGGTCGAGCCCGTAGCGGCCCTGCAGCACGAACGAAGCACCCGCGATATAGGCGAACAAGCCGGACATGGCCAGCGCGGCAGTGAGCACGAGAATGACGAATCGTACGTCGCGCAACAGTTCCAGGTAGGTCGTGGTGATACCCCGGATTTTCAGCGGACGGCGGTGGTTTTCGGGCAATGTTTCGGGCAGCGCAAAAAAAGCCATCACCAGCAGTGCCCCCGCCAGCACGACCAGTGCGGCGAAGATCCAGTGCCAGGACGCACCGAGCAGTATCGCTGCCCCTAGCGAGGGAGCGAGCACCGGTGCGACGCCAAGTACCAGCATCAACCGCGACATCACCGTAGCCGCCACGGACACCGCGAACAGGTCACCGACGACCGCGATGGCCACGACCATCGCCGCCGCTGCTCCGAAGCCCTGCAGGCCACGAGCGACGCCCAGCACGGCAATGTCCGGAGCGAACATGCACAGCACCGAGGCGAGCATGTGTAGCACGATCCCGGCGATCATCGGTTTGCGCCGACCCAGGGAATCCGACAGCGGCCCGACGATCAGCTGCCCTAACGCCAGCCCAGCGAGGGTGCCCGTCAGCGTCAACTGGACCACCGACGACGACACCGACAGGTCGTCTGCGATCTTCGGCAGTGCGGGCAGGTACATGTCAATGGTCAGCGGGCCGAGTGCCACGAGCAGTCCGAGCACCAGGATCATCCGGGTTCGAGTCGGTTGCTTGACCTCCACGTCCAGGGATACTGCCACGCAAACGGTTAGCGTCGCTTCTCGATTATTTCTTCCCCGCGTTAACCTGAGGGCAGCCGTCGCAGGCGGTTCAAACAGGGAGGGACCATCGAATGAGTGCCCGGTCGCGTGCCAAGAGTCAGTTGCCAGCGGTCAACGACGGGGATCCAAGCACCGCGGCGAAGGTGCTCTCTCAGATCATCGAACGCGGCGCGCGCGTCCAGGGTCCAGCGGTCAAGGCCTACGTCGACCGCCTGCGCGAGCACTACCCGGACGCCGCTCCTGCAGACATTATCGCGAAATTGGACACGCACTACATGGCCGCAGTCATAGCCAGCGGCGCGGCCGTCGGGTCGACCGCGGCCTTCCCCGGCATCGGCACCCTCGTCGCGATGTCCGCGGTCGCCGGCGAGACCGTGGTGTTCCTGGAGGCGACCGCGGTATATGTGCTCGCGGTTGCCGAGGTGCACGGCATTCCCGCCGACCACCGCGAGCGTCGTCGCGCCCTGGTGCTGGCAGTGCTGGTCGGCGAAGATAGCAAGCGCGCCGTGTCCGACCTCCTGGGCCCTGGCCGCACCAGCGGGGCGTGGCTGTCTGACGGTGCCGCAACCCTGCCACTGCCCGCGGTGTCCCAACTGAACTCGCGGCTAATGCGCTACTTCGTCAAGCGCTACACCCTCAAGCGCGGCGCCATCGCGTTCGGGAAGCTCTTGCCGGTCGGCATCGGGGCGGTCGTCGGAGGCGTGGGCAACCGGATGATGGGCAAGAAGATCGTCGGCCACGCCCACGCCGCATTCGGCAACCCACCCCCACGGTGGCCGTCGCCGCTGGTTCTGCTGCCCCCGCCACGCCCGTAATCGCGAAGACCATAACGACGTTGCATGGTCCGGCCCGCAGCAGAGGCGTTAGCCTCTATACGGCGGAAATGCGGAACTCACCGCACACCGCCGTTGGATTGGGTGGCCGGCAGCACCGGCTCGAAGCGAAGAATTGAGGCGAATAGCAGCCGTGAATTCACCTTCACCATTCGGTCAAAACGAGTGGTTGGTCGAAGAGATGTATCGCAAGTTCCGCGACGATCCCTCATCGGTCGACCCCAGTTGGCACGACTTCCTTGCCGACTACTCTCCCGAACCGAGCGATGAGGCCGCCCCAATGGATAACGGGAAGCCGGCCGCGCGCCGGACCAGTGCACCCGAACCCGCGCCGGCACCGCCGCAGAAGACGCCACCCCGGAAGGCCTCCCCCGAGAAGGTAGTCCCTGAAAAGGCTTCCGCTGAGAAGGCTATCCCTGCAAAGGCGGCGGCCAAGGCGCCTGAGGCAGCACCGCAGAGTAAGCCGGCCGCCCCGGTCGCTCAGGACGACGAGACCCAGGTGCTGCGTGGCGCTGCGGCCGCGGTGGTGAAGAACATGTCCGCGTCGCTGAACGTACCGACGGCGACCAGTGTGCGCGCCATCCCGGCCAAAGCCATGATCGACAACCGAATCGTCATCAACAACCACCTCAAACGCACCCGTGGCGGCAAGATCTCGTTCACCCATCTGCTCGGCTACGCGATTGTGCAGGCGGTTAAGAAGTTCCCGAACATGAACCGCCACTTCGCCGAGGTGGGAGGCAAGCCGAATACGGTCACACCAGCTCACACGAACCTAGGTCTGGCGATCGACCTGCAGGGCAAAGACGGCAAGCGGCAGCTCGTCGTCGCAGCGATCAAGTACTGCGAGGGCATGCGGTTCGACCAGTTCATCGCAGCCTACGAGGACATCGTGCGTAGGGCCCGCGACGGAAAGCTGACCGCCGAAGATTTTGGCGGCGTGACGATCTCGTTGACCAACCCCGGCACCATCGGCACAGTGCACTCGGTGCCGCGCCTGATGCAGGGACAGGGCGCGATCGTCGGCGTCGGCGCCATGGAGTACCCAGCTGAGTTCCAGGGCGCCAGCGATGAGCGCATCTCCGAACTCGGTGTCGGCAAGCTCATCACACTGACGTCGACCTACGACCACCGCGTCATCCAGGGCGCGGAGTCGGGCGACTTCCTGCGCACGATCCACCAGTTACTGCTCGACGACGAGTTCTGGGACGAGATCTTCCGCGAACTCAGTATCCCCTACGAGCCGGTGCGCTGGCGCATCGACAACCCGGATTCCATCGAGGACAAGAACGCGCGCGTTATCGAACTCATTGCCGCGTACCGCAACCGCGGCCACCTGATGGCCGACATCGACCCGCTGCGGTTGGACAAGACCCGGTTCCGCAGTCACCCCGATCTCGACGTCAACACCCACGGGCTGACGCTGTGGGATCTGGACCGGGAGTTCGCGACGGGCGGTTTTGGCGGTCGCCCGCTGATGCGATTGCGCGAGATCCTGGACGGCCTGCGGGATTCGTACTGTCGCACGG
>CAXMSM010000179.1:0-7355 GCA_964195655.1 uncultured Gammaproteobacteria bacterium
CCGGAACAGCCGCAGTCAACCCCGACACACCCGGAACCGACGGCGCAACCACACCAGCCTCACCCAAGACCGGAGCACCCGGCACACCCACAGCAGGCGGCACAACATCAGCACCAGATATGGCAACCGGGCCACCCGGCACACCCACAGACGCAGGCACACCCCCACCAGCCGGAACAGCCGCAGTCAACCCCGACACACCCGGAACCGACGGCGCAACCACACCAGCCTCACCGAAGACCGGAGCACCCGACACACCCGGAACCGACGGCGTGCCTGTCACCAAAGAACTCGCGGGCGGCACCACGACCGGAGGTGCCGGCTGTACCGGACCAGCGGTGAACGATGATGCGGCCTGCTGCAGCGACTCCGAGATGCCAACCGGATTGGAGATGATTTGTTCCAAGATCCCTACGCACGGAACCCCGCCACGGGTCGGGTTGGCAACTGCCAACGGGCTGAACAGCGGAGCGCTCAGGAAGATCCCTGCACTGCCCAGCACGAAAACGACCGCACCCTTCTTGGTCCGTGACATGTACTCCAAGCCCTTCTGCCTCCGTGCCGCACGAATTACATCCGCGTTGTTACCTCGCCTACTGAACCGCCAATTCTCAAATCCGCCTACGCGACAATTCTGGTGTTATGCAACCGTTGCGAATGAGACGCGATCTCGTCATTACCGGATCGTCGTGGCCTGCGTGGACCTAATCCCGGCCATGCGCGGGGCATGCGCGTGTGCAACGCATTGCCGCGCCAACGCTGTTACTCACGGCAAAGGAGCACACCAAGTGAGGTGCGTTCCCCCATCCGGAGCCGCCAGCACCGAACACGATCCGCCGACGTCCTCGGCGCGGCGCCGCAGATTGGTGAGCCCACTTCCGGTGACGTCGGCGCCGATTCCCCGCCCGTTGTCGGTGACCTCGATCGTCAGATCGTCGTCGACACTGACGGTAACGGTCAGCGTCGAGGCGTTCGCGTGGCGGACGGTATTGCTCACCGCCTCGCGCACCACCGCTTCAGCGTGGTCGGCCAAGGTGGCACCGATGACCGACAGCGGACCGACATACTGCACCGAAGTACGCACCCCCGAACCAGGGAAGGCACTGACCGCCTCATCGATCCGCTGCCTCAGCCTGGTGATGCCTGAGGCCCCACCATGCAGGTCGAAGATTGTGGTACGGATGTCCTGGATTACTTCCTGCAGATCATCAACAGATCCCGAAAGACGTTGTTTCACTTCGTCTGAACATGCCTGAGCAATGGTTCCGTGTAAGGAGAGACCCACTGCGAAAAGTCGCTGTATTACGTGATCGTGCAAATCGCGCGCGATGCGGTCACGATCGGTGAGGATGCTTATCTCGCGCATCCGGTGTTGAGTGCTCGCCAGCTGCCACGCCAGAGCGGCTTGATCGGCGAAGGCCGCCATCATGTCGAACTCACCGACACTGAATGGTTGCGCGCCAATGGGCCTCAGCGCTACAAGTACCCCGGCCACTGCATCGGTGGCACGTAAAGGAAGCACCAAAGCCGGCCCGCCGGCAGCGCCGGTACCGACGTCGGCGCCATTGAACCTCAACGGCGTGCGCTGGACGAATGCATCGCCAATCGCGGTCCCCTTGATGGGTATCGAAGTCTGCGCCACGCCGACAACCTCGCCTGCAGAGGCGACGACCACAAGATCGGAGATGTCACTGGTCGGCAGATCCGGATCGACGGGAGTTGCAACCAGGGTCGAGATCGCGCCGCTGAGTTTCTGTGCCTCATCGGCGACCAGTCGGAAAACCCCGGCCGGGTCGGTGCCCGACAGCAACTCAGTGCCGATGTCGCGGGTGGCGGCGATCCACGATTGACGTGCCCGCACCTGCTCATAGAGTCGGGCGTTGTCGATCGCAATTCCCGCTGCGGCGGCGAGCGCCTGCACCAGCAACTCGTCGTCCTCACTAAATGGCTGCCCACCAACCTTCTCGGTAAGGTAAAGATTGCCGAAGACGTCGTCGCGGACTCGCACCGGAACGCCGAGAAACGTGCGCATCGGCGGATGATTCGACGGGAATCCGACCGAAGCCGGATGACTTGAGATGTTTTCCAGTCGGATGGGTTTGGGGTCATCCACCAGAGCGCCGAGCACTCCACGCCCCTCAGGCAGCTGTCCGATCAGTTCGCGGGTCGCCTCGTCGATGCCCTCGTATACGAACTCGACGAGTTCGCCGTCGCGGCCTCTCACACCCAGCGCGCCGTACCTTGCGTCGACGAGCTCGATCGCTGTATTCACGATCGTGCGCAGGGTGTCGTCGAGTTCCAGACCCGACGTGATCACCAGCATCGCCTCGACTAGGCCATCCAGCCGGTCGCGGCCCTTGATCATCTGCTCCACCCGGTCCTGCACCTCGGTGAACAGCTCACGCAGCCTCAGCTGCGAAAGGGTGTCGCGCAACGGGCGCACGTCGGCGCTGGAATCGGGCTCGGCCATGTCCGCCACCACACCATGGTGCAACACCGACTGCTGATTCAGGTCACGTTGGCGAGGACCATTGGCCCTGTACGCCAGTATCGGAGTCGAGCACTGTGGGTGGCGCACCGAACGGAGGTCACAATGCCCACCACACGGGTTGGATCCGAAGTAATCGTCGCTGCGCTGCAACTGGCCTGCAGAGCACCCTCGCTACATAACAGCCAGCCTTGGCGGTGGGTCGCAACCGACCACTTCGTCCAACTGTTCGCTGACCCGGCACGCCTGGTCCGGTCCGCCGACACAACGGGCTGCGAAGCCCTGATCAGTTGCGGTGCCGTTCTCCACCATTTTCGAGTGGCTATGTCCGCGGCTGGCTGGAAATCCACCGTGGAGCGCTTCCCCGATCAGGGCGACCCCCTGCACCTCGCGACGATCGAGTTCACCGCGGCGGCGGTCTCCGAGGAGCACACCCGCCGCGCCGATGCCATCCTCCTTCGGCGCACCGACCGGCTACCGCTATTGGCGCCACCGAACTGGGTGCGACTGGCGAGCACCCTAAGTGCGGATGCAGGGTCCGGTCCGGTGCGTGTTGACGTCCTCGCCGACGAGTTTCGGGACACGGTGGCCGAAGCCTCCCAATTAGCCGAGGCACTTCGCCTCTACAACTCCGACTACCATTCCGAGCTCTCTTGGTGGACAGCGGATTTTGTTGCCAGCGATGGAATCCCGTCGAGTTCGCTAATATCGGCGGCAGAGAGCGACCGAGTCGATGTCGGACGATCGTTTCCCGTCGTTGCCCAACCTGAAAGGCGCGGCGAGCTCGACGAGGACCAATCGAAGATCCTCATACTCTCGACCGATGAAGACTTCAAAGACAGCATATTACGTTGCGGGGAAGCACTTTCCGCGACGCTTCTGGAGGCCACGGTGGCGGGAATGTCGACTTGCGCGCTGACCCACGTGACCGAAGTGCCGATGAGCCGCGATATCATTGCCTCGCTCATTCCCCGTGATGCTATTCCCCAAGTTCTCGTCAGGGTGGGCCTTGCGCCCCCGTTGGACGCCGTGCCACCCCCAACGCCGCGCCGACCGATCGAGCACGTTCTTCAAATACTCAATCCGCTCTCGATGCCGCACTGTGGCTGATAGACGAGGCGGTCCAGCTCGGAGTCCCTCTACGGTTGGTGAATGTGATCGAGGTAGACGACACCGCGAATGGCGCTGTGGTGTTGCAGCGTGGTCTGGACGCCGCCCAGCGCCTGGATGCTCCGGTACGAGTGCTGACGCCCGCACGAATGCACGCCGACGTTCAGGCCCAGTGGCAACGTAGGCTGGCCGAATGGCATCGCCGCTACTCCGATCTGGACATCGCCTCGGTGAGTACTCCAGGGCGATGGACTGGACTACATCACCGCGCACGCCGACTCAATTCAGCTCGTGGTCGTCGGTTGAGGACGGCGGGGTGGCGTCGGCGCGCTCGTCGGCGCGCCCGGCAATTCCGCACTTCGCGACACCGACTGTTCGATAATGGTCTGTGAACCACAAGGCGCACTGTGAGCAGTGCTGAATCTAGGGGTATGACGTAACAAACATGGTGAGGGTTTTCCTCGTGGATGACCACGAAGTCGTCCGGCGCGGCCTGATCGACCTGATCAGCAGCGATCCCGAACTCGATGTTGTGGGCGAGGCCGGTTCCGTCGCTTCGGCGCTCGCGCGAATTCCGGCACTCGAGCCTGACGTGGCCGTTCTCGATGTTCGATTACCCGACGGCAATGGCATCGAACTGTGCCGCGATCTACTCTCCCGACTACCCGACCTTCGCTGCCTCATGCTCACCTCCTTTACCTCTGATGAGGCGATGTTGGACGCGATTCTCGCCGGCGCCAGCGGATACGTGGTCAAGGACATCAAGGGCATGGAATTGGCCAAGGCCATCAAGGAGGTTGGCTCAGGCCGATCGCTTCTTGACAACCGGGCCGCGGCGGCACTGATGACCAAACTCCGCGGCGGAGGCGAACGCTCGGATCCCCTTTCGGGACTGACTGATCAAGAACGTGTGCTGCTGGACCTTCTCGGCGAGGGCCTGACCAACAAACAGATCGCTGCACGGATGTTCCTTGCCGAGAAGACGGTCAAGAACTACGTCTCGCGTCTGCTTGCCAAGCTGGGGATGGAGCGTCGCACCCAGGCCGCGGTGTTCGTGTCCAAGCTCGACCGGCAGCGCCGACCCGGCCTGAATGACCTCGACTAGGCGCGGCACCCTCACGCCACTGGCGAACCATCTAGTTGTGCAACGACTTCCGATAATTCACGGCGTGGCGTCGAAGGTAGCGGATCGGCGTTGATCGGTGCCCAGCCGATCCGTAGCAACATCTGCGGATAACCCTCGGTGCCGAAAACGTCGCGGCGCAACGCCTCCCGTGTGTCGGCGACCTCGAGCGGCTCAGTGACCGGGCAGCTCGCCAGCCCGAAGGCCGTCGCCGTCAGTAGCACGGTGCTGGTCGCCTCACCTGCGCGCAGCCGCGACAACCGGTCGTCGCCGACCGTGCCGAGCGCGAGGACGGCGGCGTGTTCGTCGGCGGGCTCGCTGTTCGGCGTCTGAGGTAACACTCCACCTGCGAACACCCGGGAAGGAATAGGTGTCGCGCAGTCGGCGCTGGGCACACTTCGAGCAGGTACCCCGGCCGTGGATGCGTATCGGCCAGTCCACCTTGCGAGTTCAGCGAGGTACTCGTCGTCCGTCGCGTGCCGAAACGCCGCCTCGGTGACCAGCCGTTTGAGACCGGCGAGGTTATCGACCCGGCGCAGGGTGACCCCGGCGCGAGCCGCCCGTGCCCCCATCAGCGCGATGTCACCGTGGGGCACCGGCCACGAACTGTAGTGACGACGGTCGGTTCGACGGCGTGGAATGGCCGCGGCCAGCGCCACGTCGACCTCTGCCGCGGGAAAGGGGTGCAATTCGAGGACCGCTAGGTGGTTGGGTTCGGCCGGGTTGGGGAAACGGTGGGCCTTGGACTGCCAGCCGAGCGCGGCCAGCGCCACCACGCAATGATTTAACGCCGCTCCGCAGCTCAGCATGAGATCGCGGGCATCGGGGTCGGTGTGCGGCAGAAGTAGATCAGGATTGGCGTAGAGGTGCACGCTGTTATCGCCCACCCGCCACTGCCAGGGCTGGGAGTTGTGCACCGAGGGCGCACGACACGCCAGCGACAGCGCAGACCGGACGGTCTCGAAATCGGGAAAGTGACTGTTCATCCCGCCACCTTTCAAGGAAGGTCGTTATCGCCATCCAGGGTGCACCGCGGGTCGGACTGTTGAAGAGGGCATAAAGACCCCACCTGAGTCACTATTTCGGTGACTCCGCGGATGTGAGCCACACGGCCGTGTCTGGGGGCAGCACCCGGTCGACACCCTGGGTAGATGACAGCACAACCGACGCGGCCGGCAACTTCACGCCAGCCTCGCCGGTGTTAACCCAGCACTGGGCATCCCCACGTTCGAACGCCGCCACGCCTGGGCCGACGTCTAGCCACCTGATGTCTCCGGCATCGCGCCACAGCGAGGGACGCAAGCGCAACGCGGCGCGGTACAGGTTCAGGGTCGAATCGGGGTCGCGATCCTGCGCTTCGACGCTGAGCTCCGCCCAGTGTGTCGGCTGAGGCAGCCACGTGGCCGCTCCGCCCTCGGCCGTGAAACCGTAGGGCGCGGATGTCGCGTTCCACGGCAACGGAATACGGCATCCATCGCGGCCGACATCGGTAAAGCCGGACTGGGCCCACACCGGATCCTGGCGCCTCTCATCAGGCAAATCCTCAAATTCCTCGAGCGCCAGTTCTTCGCCCTGGTAGACGTAGGCGGTACCCGGCAGCGCCAACTGCACGAGGGCAGCCCCGCGTGCGCGTCGACGCCCCAGTGCGTGATCGGGGCCCTCATCGGCCCCGCAACCGCGCTCGCAGTCCGTTTCGTTCGGGTGCGTCGGGTGGGATCGGGCGAACCGCGTCACCGTGCGCGTCACGTCGTGGTTGGACAGCACCCAGGTTGGTGATGCACCTACCGAAGCGGCCGCGCCGATAGCGTCATCGATCACGGCGCGTAGCGTCTCGGCGCGCCAGGGCGTTCGCAGGAAGTCGAACTGGAATGCGGTGTGCAGCTCGTCGGGCCGCAGATAGCGGGCCAGGCGCTCATTGCTTGACACCCACAGTTCAGCGATGAAGACCCGATCCGGTGAATAGCGGTCGGCCACCACCCGCCATCCCCGGTACACATCGTGCACACCGTCCTGGTCCCAGGCGGGATGTCCGGCGCGATGGTGGACGGGAGCCTGCGTCGCGCCTGCTCCCTCGGCGGTGTCGGGCAGCCCTGCTTGTTTGACCAGACCGTGCGCCACGTCGATGCGGAAGCCATCGACGCCGCGGTCAAACCAGAACACCAGGATGTCCTCGAACTCGCCGCGCACCTCATCGTGCTCCCAATTCAGGTCGGGCTGGCCGGGGGCAAACAGATGCAAGTACCACTCACCGTCAGCCACCTGCGTCCATGCCGGGCCGCCGAACACGCTCTGCCAGTTGTTGGGCGGCAGTGCGCCATCGGCACCACGCCCCGAAAGGAAGTGGTAGCGCTGCCGCGCCCCCGGCTCGTCGGCGACCGCCGCGCGGAACCACAGGTGCTCGTCGGAGGTGTGGTTGGGCACGATGTCGAGCAGCACCCGGATACCGAGTGCATGGGCTTCGGAGATCAGCGTTTGCGCCTCGTCCAGGGTGCCGTAGGAGGGGTCGATGTCGCGGTAGTCGGCGACGTCGTAGCCCGCGTCGGCCATCGGCGACGGGTACCACGGATTGATCCAGATGGCATCGACACCCAATTGCGCGAGGTACCGCAGCCGGGTACGGATTCCCTGGATATC
>CAXMSM010000180.1:0-12424 GCA_964195655.1 uncultured Gammaproteobacteria bacterium
CTGGGATGCACAGGCTTGGCACGACTACCAGGAACTTCACGAAGAGAACTTCTCCGCGGCCAGCGATGAAGCACTCGGCGACATTCTTTGATCCGGCCACTGGCCCGCAGGCCCGTGCAGTGTGGCCTCTGCCCGAACCGACCCTGACGTACTTCCCCGACGTCAGGTTCGGACACTCGGGCAGGGACCTCACTGCAGGGGCCGCCACAATCCCTCGGGGTGCTGCGATGGTGGACGACGAGCCCCATATCCCGGTCCTGTTGGACCGGTGCGTTGAGTTGCTCGCACCGGCGCTGACCCGGCGTGGCTCAGATGGCACGGGTGCCACGCTGGTGGACGCGACTCTGGGCGCCGGTGGCCACGCACATCGATTCCTCACCCAGTTCGCTGGCCTCCGATTAATCGGCCTGGACCGCGATCCCGATGCGCTACGGATCGCCGGTGAGCGTCTGGCTCCGTTCGCCGATCGCATCACGCTGGTGCACACCCGCTACGACGGTTTGGCCGGTATCGCCGACGCGGTGGTCGGTGACGGCGGAATCGACGGGATTCTCTTTGATCTTGGCGTGTCGTCGATGCAGCTTGACCGGCGGGAGCGTGGCTTCTCCTACTCGACGGACGCGCCGTTGGATATGCGGATGGACATGGGGGAGGACACCGCGTCGGACCTGACTGCCGCGGAGATCTTGAACACCTTCGACGAGAGGGCGCTGACGCGACTGCTGCGCGAGTTCGGCGAAGAGCGCTTCGCCAGCCGTATCGCTGCACACATTGCGCGCCGTCGCGCCACCACCCCGTTTTCGCGGACCGGTGAGTTGGTCGAACTGCTCTACCAGGCGATCCCGGCGGCAACGCGCCGCACCGGCGGGCACCCGGCCAAGCGCACCTTCCAGGCACTGCGCATCGCGGTCAACGCCGAGCTGGAGTCGCTAGGTCAGGCGGTACCCGCGGCGTTGGCAGCCCTGCGCCCAGGCGGTCGAATCGTCGTGCTGGCTTACCAGTCCCTGGAGGACCGCATCGTCAAGAGTGAGTTCGCCGCCGCGACCGCGTCCCGCACCCCACCGGGCCTGCCGGTCGAACTGCCCGGATACGGCCCCGAATTCGTCGCGCTGACCCGTGGTGCTGAACGTGCAGGTTCCGACGAGATTGAAGGTAATCCAAGAAGTGCCCCGGTGCGGTTGCGCGCACTGGAACGAGTTGGGGGGGAATAGCGATGAAGGCAAAGCAGCCCGCGCGCGGCACCACATCTGGGAAGAAGTCGCAGGCACGCGGAAGTCGCGGGTCAGCGAGCGGAGCGAAGCGCATGGTTGACGCGCCACCGCGCAGGCGTAACCCGACGCGCGAAGCACGTCCGCAACGGTCGGTGCCACGGGCGAGCCCGATACGTCGGCCGGTGGACGGCCCCGTGCGGCCCAAGAGTGCCAGCCAGGCCAAAGCTCGGTCGAAAGCACGAAAGGCTAAGGCGCCCAAAGTAGTTCGTACTCCTATCCGGGAGCGGATCCTGGCCAGGCTGGCCGCCATCGAAGTGAATCCCCGCACACTCGTCGCGCGGGTTCCATTCGTCGTCCTGATCATTACGGCCCTGGGTACCGGCCTGGGTGTGACGCTGTGGTTGTCGACCGATGCCGCTGAGCGCTCATATCGACTGGGCAGCGCCCGCCAGGTCAATCAGGCGCTGATACAGCAAAAGGAGGCGCTTGAGCGCGATGTGCTGGAGGCCCAGGCCGCCCCTGCGTTGGCAGAGGCCGCACGGAATTTGGGCATGATCCCCTCGCGCGATACCGCGCACCTTGTGCAGGATGCGACGGGCAACTGGGTCGTGGTCGGTACTCCCAAGCCCGCTGAAGGGGTTTCGCCACCCCCGCTGAATGCGCCGTTGGCGGACCCAGTGCCGCCCGCACCCCCTGCCCCACGTGTGATTGAACCGCTCGAGGTGCCGGTCCGAATTTCTCCCGTCACAGGTGCGCTTGGGATGGTGCCGGGGGCAGTGCCAGGGATGGTGCCGGGGGCAGTGCCAGGCAGTCCGGTCCAAGCCGTACCCGGCGTACCCACGGTGCCCTTGGTCGTTGCCCCGGGCGTCGACGTTCCGCACGCCGTTGCAGGCCAGGCGCCGACACCGGGACCCATCCCGCTAGTGCCTCCCGGGGCGGGCGATTTGCAGCCGAGTGACCAGTTCGGCGTCCCGCTGGACGCCGGTGCGACGCAGCCGTTGCCGGGCGTTGCGACGCAGCTGTTGCCGGGCGCCGCGAGTCAGCTGTTGCCGGGTGTTGCGAGTCAGCCGTCGCCGGGCGCTGTGAGCCCGCTGTTACCGGGCGCATCGAGCCAGCCGGGTGCGCTGCCGTGAGCCGCGAGGGGGGCCGCCGGGAGCGCGCCGCAAAGCCGGCACAGCCTGTGAAATCGGCGAAGAAAGCGAAGGCGCTGAAGGCGACGGCATCTGCGCCGAGTCACGAGCGCTCGGCGCGGTCACGGCGCACCCGTCAGGCGGCGCCCCATAGCGGCTTGCGTAGCGCGTCGTTCGTATTCCGGCACCGTGCCGGCAATGCGGCGATCTTCTTGCTGCTGGTCGTGGCGGCTGCCCAGTTGTTCACCCTGCAGGTGCCACGCGCTGAAGGGCTGCGCGCCGAGGCGGCCAGCCAGCTGAAGGTGACTGATATCGACCCGGCGTTGCGCGGCGCGATTGTTGACCGTCACAGCGACAAGCTGGCGTTCACCATTGAGGCTCGCGCACTGACTTTCCAGCCGGTGAAAGTTCGCAAGCAGTTGGAGGAAGCCAAGACAGAGGTATCCGGCGCTCCAGACCCGGACAGGCGGCTGCTTGAGATCGCAGCCGAGGTGGCCAACCGGTTGGGCAACAAACCCGATAGCGCCACAGTCCTCAAGAAGCTACGTAGCGACGAGACTTTCGTATATCTCGCGCGTGCCGTCGACCCGGCCCTCGCGGAGGCGATCACGACCAAGTTCCCCGAGGTCGGCTCGGAGCGCCAGGACGTGCGTCAGTACCCCGGTGGAGTGCTGGCGGCCAACGTCGTCGGCGGTATCGACTGGGACGGACATGGCCTGCTCGGCCTGGAGGATTCGCTGGATGCGGTGCTGGCCGGTACCGATGGTTCGGTCACTTACGACCGCGGTTCTGACGGAGTGGTCATTCCGGGCAGCTATCGCAATCGCCACGGCGCGGTTGACGGGTCGACGGTGATGTTGACCATCGATGACGACATCCAATTCTATGTGCAGCAACAAGTGCAGCTTGCCAAGGACGCATCCGGTGCGAAGAACGCCTCAGCGGTGGTGCTCGACGCCAAGACCGGTGACGTGCTGGCGATGTCGAACGACAACACGTTCGACCCCTCCCAGGACCTCAGTCGGCAGGAGGATCGTGAACTGGGCAACCTGGCGGTGTCGTCGCCATTCGAACCGGGTTCAGTGAACAAGATCATCACCGCTGCGGCAGTCATCGAGTACGGGTTGTCCAAACCCGATGAGGTACTGCAGGTTCCGGGTTCGATCGACATGGGCGGGGTTACCGTCGGCGACGCCTGGGAGCACGGGGTGATGCCGTATACCACTACCGGGGTTTTCGGGAAGTCGTCAAACGTCGGTACGCTGATGCTCGCGAAACGTATCGGTCCGAAGCGTTACGCCGAGATGCTTCGCAAGTTCGGTTTGGGCCAGCGCACTAGCGTTGGGCTTCCCGGTGAGAGCGCCGGGCTGGTTCCCCCCATAGACCAGTGGTCCGGTAGCACCTTTTCCAACCTGCCTATCGGACAGGGCCTTTCGATGACGCTGCTGCAGATGGCAAGTATGTACCAGGCTATCGCCAACGACGGTGTGCGAATCTCTCCGCGCATTGTCAAAGCGACGGTCGCCGCAGATGGCACGCACTCTGAGGAACCCCGGCCCGACGGCGTCCGTGTGGTGTCGCCGTCGACCGCCCGCACCGTGCGCGACATGTTCCGCTCGGTCGTGCAACGTGATCCGCGCGGCATCCAACAGGGCACCGGCCCGCAGGCGGCGGTCGAGGGATACCAGATTGCGGGCAAGACAGGCACCGCGCAGCAGATCAATCCGGCCTGCGGTTGCTACTACGACGATGTCTACTGGATCACCTTCGCGGGGCTGGCTCCGGCGGACGACCCGCGCTATGTGGTCGGAGTGATGATGGATGCGCCCCATCGTGCCGCCGACGGCTCGGCCGGTTCGTCGGCAGCACCTCTGTTCCACAACATCGCGTCCTGGTTGCTGCAGCGGGAGAGCGTGCCGTTGTCTGCGGACCCGGGTGCGCCGCTTACGCTCCAGGCCGGTTAAGCCACTCCAGGCTGGCTGAGTCGGCAGTTCCGGCCGGTACTGTGTCAAGGCCATGAATCTGCGTCCCTCCGATCCCGTCGGTCTGCCTCTCGCGGCTGTCGCTGATCTGTTGGCCGGAGTGTCTCTGGAACCCGCAGTCGGACCTGCGGTGCCTGAGGTGCGGGTCACCGGTGTCACGCTGCGGGGCCAGACTGCCGAGGCCGGCGACCTGTTCGCCGCGCTGCCCGGGGCGACAGCGCACGGCGGCCGCTACGCCGCCGATGCGGTGGCCCGCGGTGCGGTCGCCGTGCTGACTAACCGCGACGGTGTGGCTGAGATCGCCAGATCATCGGGCGGCCGCACCCTGGGGGTTCCGGTGCTGGTTCACCCCGCGCCGCGGTCCGTGCTGGGGTCGGTGGCGTCGGCTGTGTACGGCAATCCGTCGGAGCATCTGCGTGTCATCGGTGTCACCGGCACGTCCGGCAAGACGACGACGGCCTATCTCGTCGAGGCCGGCCTACGTTCGGCCGGCCGGGTGGCGGGGCTGATCGGCACGGTCGGTGTCCGCATCGGTGGGCGCGAGCAGCCCAGCGGGCTGACCACACCGGAGGCGCCGCAGCTGCAGGCGCTGCTGGCAATGATGGTGGAGTAGGGCGTGGACACCGTCGTGATGGAAGTGTCCAGTCACGCGCTCACCCTCGGCCGCATCGACGGGGTGTCGTTTGCGGTGGGCGGGTTCACCAACCTGTCGCGCGACCACCTGGATTTCCACGAGTCGATGGACGACTACTTCGAGGCCAAGGCGCGGCTGTTCGACCCGGAGTCGGCGACACACGCCGCGCAGTCGGTGGTGTGCGTCGACGATGAGTGGGGCCGTGCGATGGCTGCCCGTGCGGACGGGGCGGTGACGGTGAGCGCG
This sequence comes from uncultured Gammaproteobacteria bacterium, assembly GCA_964195655.1. Classification (GTDB taxonomy): domain Bacteria; phylum Actinomycetota; class Actinomycetes; order Mycobacteriales; family Mycobacteriaceae; genus Mycobacterium. Next base: position 5,204 of record CAXMSM010000180.1, read on the forward strand.
AAGGGATGCGCGGACTGGACTGCCGAGGACATCACTATCGGCGAGGGAGGCGTTCAGGAGTTTCTTGCGGTGGATCCTGCCGGCGTCCGTCACGGTCTGCAGATCGGGCTGCCAGGGGGCTATAACGTGGCAAACAGCCTGCTCGCGGCGGCACTTCTGGACATCGTTGGGGTGTCGCCGGAGCAGGCTGCGCTGGGGCTGCGGGAGGCCACGGTGCCGGGGCGGCTGGAGGCGGTCGACCGAGGGCAACCGTTCCTTGCCCTCGTCGACTATGCGCACAAACCCGGAGCGCTGCGCGCCGTACTCGAGACCCTGCGCCAGCAGGCCGCCGGTCGGCTCGTTGTCGTTTTCGGTGCCGGCGGCAACCGTGACCAGGGCAAGCGCCAGCCGATGGGACAGGTGGCCGCCGGACTGGCCGACCTGGTTGTGGTGACTGATGATAATCCGCGCGACGAGGATCCGGCGGTCATCCGTGCCGCGATCGTGGAGGGCGCAAGTACCGGCGATGTCGAAGTCGTTGAGATCGGGGACCGGCGTGCTGCGATCGAGCATGCGGTGCAGTGGGCCCGCGCTGGCGACATCGTGTTGATCGCGGGCAAGGGGCACGAGGCGGGACAGACCAGCCGTGGTCAAACCCGTCCCTTCGATGACCGCGCCGAACTGGGCGTGGCACTGGAGGCCGAAACAGTACGAGGGGCGCGCAGGTGATCGAACTGTCGCTGGCCCAGATCGCGGAGATCGTCGGAGGCCGCCTTGCCGATATCGATGCGGACCATGCCGCAGCTACCCGCGTCACCGGAACCGTCGAGTTCGATTCGCGGGCGGTGACCTCCGGCGGGCTGTTCCTGGCGCTGCCCGGCGCGCGTTCCGACGGGCACGACTTCGCGGCGGCTGCCGTGGCCGCGGGTGCGGCAGCGGTGTTGGCGGCCCGCCCGGTCGGTGTGCCAGCGATAGTTGTTGACCCTGACCCTGCCGTGGGCGCCAGCGGCACCGCGGGCGTCCTCGAATACGACACCGATGGCTCGGGTGCCGCCGTGCTGGCGGCGCTAGCGAAACTGGCAGCCGCTGTGGCCGACGAACTGGTCGAGGGCGGGCTGACCATCGTCGGCATCACCGGCTCGTCGGGCAAGACGTCGACCAAGGACCTGGTCGCCGCTGTGCTCGCTCGGCTGGGTGAGGTGATCGCCCCGCCGGGCTCGTTCAACAACGAGCTCGGTCATCCCTGGACGGTATTGCGGGCTACCCGATCCACTGACTACCTCGTCCTGGAGATGTCGGCGCGGCATCCGGGAAATATCGCCGCATTGGCAGACATCGCTCCGCCGTCGATAGCCGCCGTCCTGAACGTCGGCACCGCCCACCTCGGCGAGTTCGGAACACGTGAGGCCATCGCCGCGACGAAATCCGAGTTGCCTCGTGCTGTTCCCGCATCTGGGGTAGTAATCCTCAACGTCGACGATCCTGTGGTGGCGCAGATGGCCGACCAGACTGAGGCACGTGTGGTGCGGGTGGGCCGGTCCTCGGATGCGTCAGCGGCGGAGGTGCGTGCCGACAACGTCACCCTCGACCCGCTCGCGCGGGCCGGCTTCACACTCCATGCCGCAGGCGCCCAGGTCAGCGTCTTGCTGGCGGTGCACGGTGACCATCAGGTGTCCAACGCGTTGTGTGCCGCGGCCGTCGCACTCGAGTGCGGCGCCAACTTGGACCAGGTAGCTGCGGCACTGAGTGCAGCGGGTCCGGTATCGAAGCAGCGAATGCAGGTCAGCACTCGCGGCGACGGCGTGACGATCATCAATGACGCGTACAACGCCAACCCCGATTCGATGCGCGCGGGCCTCAAGGCGCTGGCCTGGATGGGACGTCAGGGCCGTCCGGAAAGTCGAAGTTGGGCGGTGCTGGGCGAGATGGCTGAGCTCGGTGATGACGCGATATCCGAACACGACAGCATCGGCAGACTAGCGGTGCGATTAGATGTCTCTCAACTCATTGTCGTCGGAACCGGGAGGCCTGTGAGCGCCATGCTGCAGGGGGCGGTCATGGAAGGGTCGTGGGGGTCTGAGGCCGCCGCGGTCGGCGACGCGGAGGCCGCGCTAGACCTGTTAAGGGCCGAGCTTCGCGCCGGTGATGTCGTGTTGGTGAAGGCGTCGAACTCTGCCGGACTCGGCAAGCTGGCCGATTCATTGGCCGCCGATGTCCCCGGCGTCGGGGAGGACCGCCGATGATGCAGATACTCATCGCCGTCGGGATCGCGCTGACGGTGTCGATACTCCTGACTCCGGTGCTGATCAAGCTGTTTACTCGGCAGGGGTTCGGTCAGGAGATTCGCGAGGACGGTCCGCCGAGCCACCACAAGAAGCGCGGGACCCCCTCGATGGGGGGCGTGGCGATCGTCGCCGGCATCTGGGCCAGCTATTTCGGCACCCATCTGGTCGGATTGCTGATCGGCGGCGGGGGACCCACCGCGTCGGGTCTGCTCATGCTCGGGCTGGCCACGGCACTCGGTGCTGTCGGGTTCGTCGACGACCTGATCAAGATCCGGCGCGCACGCAACCTCGGATTGAACAAGACCACCAAGACCGTCGGGATGATCGTCGCCGCAGTGCTGTTCGGCGCGCTGGCGCTGCAGTTCCGCAACTCCGATGGATTGACACCGGGCAGCGCGGAGTTGTCCTACGTGCGGGAGATCGCAACGGTGACGTTGGCTCCTGCCGTCTTCGTGCTGTTCTGCGTGATGATCGTCAGCGCCTGGTCGAACGCGGTGAACTTCACCGATGGGCTCGACGGGTTGGCGGCGGGTGCAATGGCGATGGTGTGCGCCGCCTACGTGCTCATTACCTTCTGGCAGTTCCGCAATGCCTGCGCGACGAGTCCGGGCGTGGGCTGCTACAACGTGCGTGACCCGCTTGACCTGGCGATCATCGCCGCGGCCTCGGCAGGGGCTTGCATCGGCTTCCTGTGGTGGAACGCTGCGCCAGCCAGGATCTTCATGGGTGATACCGGGTCGCTGGCCCTGGGTGGCATCATCGCGGGTTTGTCGATCACCAGCCGGACAGAAATGCTGGCGGTGGTGCTCGGTGCCCTGTTCGTTGCCGAAGTCACATCGGTGGTTGTTCAGATCATGGCTTTCCGCACCACCGGCCGGCGAGTATTCCGGATGGCGCCCTTCCACCATCATTTCGAGCTGGCGGGCTGGGCGGAAACCACCGTCATCATCCGGTTCTGGTTGCTGACGGCGATCGCATGCGGGCTAGGTGTAGCGCTGTTCTACGGCGAGTGGCTGACCACCGTCGGTGCCTGAGGTGTTGGAGTCGATTACGCCTGACACCTTGCGGGGTGAAGCTGTCTTGGTGGCGGGTGCAGGGATCACTGGCCGCGCCGTGCTCACCGCGCTGGCCCCGCTCGGGGTGCGTGCAACGCTCACCGACGACAGCCCGACGACGCTGACGTCGTACGTCCAGCAGGGCGGGGCCGTCCTCGCCCCCGATGAGGCCGTCGAGCGGATGTCCGACTTCGCGCTCGTCGTCACCAGCCCTGGGTTCCCACCCACGGCGCCGGTGCTGGCGGCAGCGGCCGCGGCAGGTGTCCCGATTTGGGGTGATGTCGAGCTGGCCTGGCGGCTGGACCAGTCGGGACGATTCGGTCCGCCGCGGCAGTGGCTTGTCGTGACGGGGACCAACGGCAAGACCACGACGACATCGATGCTGTACGCGATGCTCGAGGCGGCAGGGCGACGTGCGGTGCTGTGCGGCAACATCGGCGAACCGGTTCTCGACCTGCTGGACCAGCCTGCCGATGTGTTCGCAGTGGAGCTGTCGAGCTTCCAGCTCCACTGGGCGCCCTCCCTGCGCCCGTATGCGGGCGTGGTGCTCAACGTCGCCGAGGATCATCTGGATTGGCACGGCTCGATGCAGGAGTACGCGCAGGCCAAGGCGCGCGCGCTGACCGGGCGGGTGGCCGTTGGCGGACTCGATGACCCCGCGGCAGCTCGTCTGTTGGACGTAGCCCCGGCGTCGATACGGGTGGGTTTCCGGCTAGGTGAGCCTGGGCCCGGCGAGGTCGGTGTTCGGGACGGAGTGATCGTCGACAGAGCGTTCGGCGACGCGCTGGTGCTTGCAGAGAAGGACAGCATTCCGGTGGCTGGTCCGGTCGGTGTGCTCGATGCGCTGGCCGCGGCCTGCCTAGCGCGCGCGGTCGACGTGCCAGCACGGGCTATCGCCGATGCGCTGGCGACGTTCCGGGTGGGCAGGCATCGTGCCGAGGTCGTCGCGGTCGACGACGGCATTACCTACGTCGATGACTCCAAGGCCACCAACCCGCATGCTGCGCAAGCCTCGATCAGCGCGTACCCCCGGGTGGTCTGGGTGGCGGGAGGTCTTCTCAAGGGCGCCTCGGCCGACGATTTGGTCGCGGCGATCGCGAGTCGACTTGTCGGTGTGGTGCTGATCGGCGAGGACCGGATCGTCGTGGGCAAGGCGTTATCGCGACACGCACCGGATGTCCCCGTTGTGGAGCTTGTGACAGGGGAGGATTCTGGGGTGTTTGAGAAAGCTGATTCATCTGGGTCAGATGTTACCTATGTGACTCGAGCTATTGATGTCGGAGAACGGCCCTTGGCCGAGGCGGTGATGGCGGCAGCCGTCGATGCCGCCCGCGGCCTGGCCCGACCCGGTGACACCGTGCTCCTTGCCCCGGCGGGAGCCTCGTTCGATCAATTCAGCGGCTACGGGCACCGCGGAGACTCGTTCGGCGCAGCGGTGCGCGCCCTCGTCGGGTAAACGGGCAGAGTCGGGCGCAAGGTGGCGATGATGGCAAAGACACTGTGAGCAGCATCCTCACCCGGTTGCGCAACCGTCGTGCCAACCCAGCCGCCGACAATGAGGCCACGCCGGCGCTCGCCACGGCCGATGGTCCGCGCACCCGGTTCGGGGCGTGGCTCGGGCACCCCATGACTTCGTTTCACCTGATCATCGCCGTCGCGGCACTGCTGACCACGATGGGTCTGACCATGGTGCTCTCGGCCTCCGGTGTGTACTCCTATGACCGGGACGGGTCGCCGTGGTCGGTCTTCAGCAAGCAATTGCTTTGGACAGCCGTCGGCCTGGTCGGGTTTTATATCGCGCTCAGGATGAAAGTGCATCTGATGCGCAAGCTTGCCTTCACGGGGTTCGCCGTCAGCATCGTCTTGCTCATCTTGGTGCTGATCCCGGGAGTCGGAAAGGTAGCCAACGGATCTCGCGGTTGGTTCGTTGTGGCCGGTTTCTCCATGCAGCCGTCGGAGTTGGCGAAGCTCGCGCTGGCGGTCTGGGGTGCTCATCTGCTTGCCGCCCGTCGTTTGGAGCAGGCCTCGCTGCGCGAGATGCTTGTTCCGCTGGTGCCCGCCGCGGTGATCTCGCTGGCGCTCGTTGTCGCTCAGCCCGACTTGGGACAGACGATGTCGATGGGTGTGATCCTGCTCGGCCTGCTCTGGTACGCGGGACTGCCGCTGCGGGTGTTCCTGTGCTCGCTGGGAGCGGTGATCCTCTCGGGGGCGATTCTCGCGTTATCTGAGGGCTACCGCTCCGATCGCGTGCAATCCTGGCTCAATCCGGGAGCCGATGGACAGGGTTCGGGATATCAGGCGCGTCAGGCGAGGTTCGCACTGGCCAACGGCGGTATCTTCGGTGACGGGCTGGGGCAGGGCAGCGCGAAGTGGAACTACTTGCCCAACGCCCACAACGATTTCATCTTCGCGATCATCGGCGAGGAGCTGGGCTTCATCGGCGCCGCTGGGCTGCTGTGTCTTTTCGGGCTGTTCGCCTACACCGGCATGCGGATCGCACGCCGGTCGGCCGACCCCTTCCTGCGGTTGCTCACCGCCACCGCCACACTATGGATCCTGAGTCAGGTGTTCATCAACGTCGGCTACGTGGTCGGGTTGCTGCCGGTTACGGGTCTACAGCTGCCGCTGATCTCGGCAGGCGGCACATCGACGGCGACGACGCTGCTGATGATCGGCATCATGGCCAACGCCGCGCGTCACGAACCCGAGGCGGTGGCGGCGCTACGGGCCGGCCGCGACGACCGGGTCAACCGACTCCTGCGCCTACCTCTGCCGGCGCCGTATGTCCCGACCCGCACCGAGGCTCTGCGCGACCGAATGCGGTCGCGTTCAGGACGTCCACCCACCCAGGCCGGGCAGAAGCAGACCAAGAAGCGGACCCGCACCGCCCGCGGGGATGAACGGCCGGTGCGCCGGTCCACGCGCGCCAGCGGCAAGCAGCCGGTTTCGGTCGGCAGGTCGCCGGTCGGATATGGTGCTGGCCAGCGCAAGCAGGGCCGACAGGCTCGCACACTGGAAGGTCAGCGTCACGGGTGAGGGCGATCTCGGTGGTTCTCGCCGGCGGTGGCACGGCGGGCCACGTCGAACCGGCAATGGCGGTTGCCGACGCTCTGACCGCCATCGACACGGGCGTGCGCATCACCGCACTGGGCACTGAGCGCGGTCTGGAGACCCGACTCGTCCCCGAACGCGGATACCACCTCGAGCTGATCACCCCGGTGCCGCTGCCCCGGCAACCGTCCGCTGATCTGATCCGATTGCCGGGCAGGATGCGGCGCGCGGTCAAGCAGACACGGGCAGTCCTCGACGACGTCCACGCCGACGTCGTCATCGGGTTCGGCGGATACGTCGCGCTGCCCGCCTATCTGGCGGCGCGTAGCGCGCGACCAGGGAGGCGGGTGCCTGTGGTCATCCACGAGGCGAATGCCAGCGCAGGCTGGGCCAACAGGGTAGGTGCCAGGTCAGCGCAACGGGTGCTTTCGGCAGTGCCCGACCCTGGCCTGCGTCACGTCGAGGTCGTGGGGGTCCCGGTACGGGAATCGATCACTTCGTTGGACCGGATAGCCAAGCGCGCGGAGGCGCGCGCGCATTTCGGCTTCGCCGACGATGCGCGGGTGTTGCTGGTGTTTGGCGGTTCGCAGGGCGCCCAGTCCCTTAACAGGACGGTATCCGAAGCTGCGGAAAGTCTTGCAAGTAAGGGTATTTCGGTATTACACGCGCACGGGCCGAAGAATACCCTGAAGTTGCGGGTCCCGATCGCCGGTGATCCGCCCTATGTCGCCGTGCCGTACCTGGACCAGATGGCGCTGGCGTATTCCGCCTCCGATCTGGCGAGCTGCCGATCCGGGGCGATGACGGTCGCCGAGGGCACCGCGGTCGGGTTGCCTGCGGTCTACGTGCCG
>CAXMSM010000181.1:0-3842 GCA_964195655.1 uncultured Gammaproteobacteria bacterium
ACTGCCGGAACAAGCGGCAACAAGAACGATACATAGAATTGTAAGAAAATTTTGTTTGACATGTTTCACGGGATGCTCCTCCCGGTGCGATAATGCAAGCGGCGATCGGTCCAAGATGGTGTCCGATGACAGACCATGCTACGCCCATCGTGCTCGCTTGAGCCAGCATATTTTGAGAACTGCGTCACAGTTAGCAGGAATCAGTTCCCGGGATTTCGTGGCCCCGAGTACAACGGGAAGATTATTACCTCATGCCGCTATCGAACTTGAGGACGACATCAGCAAAGCCATCCTCCGGCACTGTCACGGTTTTTCTCTGACGCCTGATAAGCGGGTTGGGTATGGACGCGTCCGCAACGATGGTGTACTTGCCCGGAGGCAGCAGAACCGTGAACCCCCCGTTCTCGTCGGACTCGAAATGTGCCACCGCTTTGTCGTCAACGTCGAGCACGTGAAACGACGCGCTGAACGGTGCTTCGTATTCTTGCCCTTGCACCGCCGGACCTGGACGCGTGGGCCCCATCACAACCTTCCCCCTGATCCCCGTCTCAGCGGCGCTCACCGGTGTTTCGGCGTGCAAAGGACCGATCGAAAAGATCGTCACCAGGAGGAGCAGACCATAGCTCGAAATCCTCCCGCACGGATACCTCGGCATTTTTGTCAGGCTGTTCATTGATGAATCTCGGTGGCCCAAACGAATTACTCGCCAACAACCATTATGTCAGCGCGACCTTGTTAGTCAACGCCGCTAGCGCTCAAAAGCAACGCCCAGTTCCGTAAGACGGCGCGCGGCCACATGCTGAAGCGAACAGTACCCCCAACGCCCTCACCGGGTGCGGTCCCGCGAACACAAAAAGGCCGCCCGCTCCCGGTTCGGGTGCGGGCGGCCTGGGCCTGACAATCGTGCTGTTCCCCGTCTACTCCTTGGGCACGTAGTTGGGATCCTTCGAGATCGGCTCGGCCTCGGGACCGCGGCCCTCTCCGTAAAACACGGGGGCTTCGCTGCTCGGTGGCAGCGCGATACAGATATCCCCGCCACCGCATATATCGGCCGCCTCGGCCGCGCAGAGGCCGTCCCAAGTGACGTCGCAGCAGAAGGGGTCGACAGCGCAAACCGCCGCCTCACACGCCCCGCTCTCACAGCCAGGTGTGCCGTGCGCCTCGACGCAGTCGCCGCAAGACTGAGACTCGAGGTACGCCAGCCAATCGTCCATGACGCTGTATGAGCAGCCGTTCTTCAATTGACCCTTGCCGACGCCAAGCTCGTCCACAATCTGTTCGCACGAGCAACCGGCCGTGTCCTCGATGGTGTAGGTCACACCCTGAGGATTGGGAAGCGCGGTCTCGAAGACGCCAGGACCGGCGTTGCCGGTCAGAGCCGACTGGTTGGGCTTCAGGTTGCCGGAGGTAGGCGACGACTCGGGAATCGCCGTGCCCGGGCAGTAGTCGAACGCCGTGGGGATGCCATCGCAATCGTTGGCTACTCCGGGCTCGACTGCTTCACCGTCATCCAGGATCGCCAGATTGAAGTCACCCGTGCCTCTGCTGAAACCATGCACGAGAACGTTGTAGGTGTTACCCGCCTGAGTGGGCCAGTCGAACTTCGTCGAGAAACCCGAGCAGTTGGCAAAGTCGTCGTCCTGACCGCCGATGCATTCGTTGACCTCGCAGTCGGCGCAATAGACACTGATCTTGGTGTCGTAGTTGGCACTACCGGTCGCGGGATCGCCGTCGTTACAGGTTGATGCAGTCATCGTGTTGCCGGTGCCTACAACGGTGTACCAGACGCCGGGCGCCGTGACGGACGTGCCGCAATCTAGCGGCGGTGGTTCGTCAAGCGTCGCGTCCGAGGTGGACCCTGGGGTGACCGAGTCTACGGCCAGCGGGCCGGTCGCGCCTTCGCACACATCGTTCTCGGCAGGCTCTTCACAGGTGACATCGAGACTGAAGGTACCCGCCGCACCACCGAATCCGTGCACCAGGACCAGCTGCTCGTTGTCGGCGGCGTTCCAGGTGACCTCCGTCGTGAAGCCAGCGCAACCGGCGGTGTCATCGTTGCCGGCCACGCATCCCAGCGCACCGCATTCACCGTCGTAGACCGAGAGCTTGGTGTCGAAGTCGGCCTGGTTGCAGGTACTCGCGGTAGCTATCTTGCCAGCGCCGTTGGTGAGCTTGTACCACACGCCCGGAGCCGTGTTGCTGGTGCCGCAGAAACCGGCATTGTCGACCGTTGCAGAGACGGTCGAGGCGGTAATCGTGTCGCCGCAACTGATTTCCTCCGCGTCTTGGCAGAGATCATTCGCGGGCGCCGGAGGCACGAAGCACGCCGGATCCAGGTCGCAGGTCGGGTCGCCACAATCGACGAGTCCGTCGCAGGTATTGTCGATGCCGTCGTCGCAAATCTCGCCGCCCGGATTCGGGACGCAGATGCAGGCCGGATCGCCGCTGCAGTCGCTATCGGTACAGTCGTAATCGCCGTCGCAATCGTTATCCAGGCCGTCGTTGCAGGTCAGTTCGGTTCCTGGTTCGTCTGGGTTACAAACCCCACCGCAGTCGGGGAACCTGAAGCTGCAGATGCGGGTGTTGAAATCGAAGCTGCCGGTGGTCTGGTAGTACTCCTGGGTGTACCAGAAGGTGCAGTCGTCGGTCGGGTCGACACTCATCGACGAGTAATCGCCCCAGCGGCCGGACGAAGCGATCTGCGCTCCGGTGCCTTCATGGCAGGAGACTTCGCCTCCGGGCATTGTTCCAGCGGGATCTCCCCCCGTTCGAGTGGTATAGCGCACTGAAGGGAAGAGGCTGGCGCCCGCCGCGCTGTAACCCAGGGCAATGTTGCCGTCCTGATCCTGCGCGATCGAGCCCATCCAGCGTTCGTTGCCGTCGTCGGGGGCAAAGGTGCCGTCCTGCTGCAGAGTCCAGCCGGTGTCGCCGTCGGCGCTGCGGGTTTCAGCCCAGCGGATGCCGGCACGCTCATCGCCGGCGTCGACGGTGGTGTTCAACACGACCCGGGCGTTGTCGCCGAACCAGCGGTACTGGGCGCGGTACATGGTGAAGAACGCCAGGCTGTCGAGCGAATCGCCGCCTAAGACCGGGGCAACATCGCCCAGGAAGCGGTCGAAGTTCGAGCCCGCTACCACAAAGCCGCCTTCGGCATAAGTGGAGTTGGCGAGGGTCGTCCAGTCCACACACAGGGTGTGGTTGCGGTAACCGTCATTGGCGTGAGGTGAGTCGTCAAAGGCCGAGTCGACTGCCGTCCAGAATGTGGGGCAGGTGCCGGCCGGTGGCGTTGGTCCTGCCAGGTGCGGAGGCAGTTGGCCCTCGACGCAGTCACCGGTGACGCAGGGTTGGGCGAACTTGATGAACTGGGCGGGTGCGCCGGCCAGCATCGCATCGCGCTCCATGACTCCGGCACCTCCGAACGTCGCGCCAACCGGGAAGTCCCGGGTTGTGAAGGTGTAGGCACTCTGCCCGGTGCTGCCGGCGGTGCCGTCATCCCAGACGCCGAGTTTCGGGTAGTCGTTGGCGCCGCCCGGCGTCACCGTGAAAGCATATCGATGATAGGGCCCGAGTGGGTCGCTGGTGGTCGAAACCGCCACGCACTGGATGCCCTGGTTGATCGAGAACTGGCTGAACAGCCAGCGGCCGGCCTGGTCGTCGTAGAGCACGACCGGGTCGCCGTCGTTGTTGGCCTCGCAGAAGCCGCCGAAGCCGGTCCAGAAGGTGTTGCCGGCAAAGGGGCCGTCGGTCAGGGTGCCGGTGACGTCGAAGACGCCCCAGATCAGGTTGATGTACTGGATGTAGATACGGTTGCCGTTACCGTCCAGGCCGATGTCGCCGTTGGT
>CAXMSM010000182.1:0-3100 GCA_964195655.1 uncultured Gammaproteobacteria bacterium
GCGCACAAAAGGAACACCGTCGAGGGCGGCGGCTCCTCAACCACCTTCAGCAGTGCGTTGGCCGCGCGCTCGGTGAGGCGGTCGGCATCCCCGATCACCACGATCTGCCAGCGGCCGGTACCGGGCCGCCGGGACGCGATCTGCACGATGTTCCGCATCGCCTCGACCCCGATGGACAGTCCCTCCGGGATGATGCGTCGGACATCGCCGTGAGTGCCCGCCATCGTGGTGGTGCAGGCCCGGCATTCCCCGCATCCGGGCGTGCCGTCCGAGGCACACTGCAGCGCGGCGGCGAAACACAGCGCAGCCACCGACCGGCCCGAGCCCGGCGGCCCGGTGATCAGCCAGGCGTGGGTCATCGTGCCGATTGCGGCCATTGTCTCATCGGCACCATCAGAGTGGGCCAAATCACCGCGCGCCGCTCGCGCCGCCGCGATCAACTCGGACTCAACAGCGCCCTGGCCCACAAGACGCGAAAAAACACCTGCCATCGCCAACAACAGTAGTGCTGCGAACCGACACGTCCGCTCCAGACGCCCCGTCACCGTGAGCCAAGCCCGATACGGTAAACCCATGGCTGCCGAAGCGATCGAGAGTGGGCGAATCAGCGCACTCGTCCGCTGGGTCGCGCGCACCCCGTGGCCGGTGTTCACGCTGGGCATGCTGCAGGCGGACGTCATCGGCGCCCTGTGGGTGCTGGGCTTCCTGCGCTTCGGTCTGCCTCCCGAGGACCGCATTCAGTTGCAGGACCTACCCGCTGCCAACCTGGCCATATTCCTGGGCTACTTGTTGGTGTCGTTCACCTTCGCGTCATACCTGACGCTACGAATGCTCATCCCCGTCATGCGCTGGCAGCGCCGCGACATGCTGCTCGGCGATCGCGACCCCGCCGAAACCGAAGTGGCCCGTATCCGGGCGCTGAACATGCCGTTCTACCGTTCGCTGATCAGTGCTACCAACTGGCTGTTGGGGTCGGTGGTCTTCATCATCGCCAGCTGGCCGGTGGCCAGTAAGTCAGCACCCGTGGTTGCCGTGGCCACCGCATTGGGCGCCACCGCGACCGCCATCATCGGCTATCTGCAGTCCGAACGCGTCCTTCGGCCGGTGGCCGTTGCCGCTCTGCGCGGCGGAGTGCCGGAAAACTTCCACGCGGCCGGTGTCGTGCTGCGTCAGGTGTTGACCTGGGTGCTGTCCACCGGCGTGCCCGTGCTGGCGATTGTGCTCGCGCTGGTGGCCAGCAAGTTCTCGATCCTCACCGCACCCGCCGAGCGACTCACCACCACCATTCTGCTGCTGGCCATCGCCGCGCTGGTGATCGGTCTGTCAGGCACCGTGTTGGTCGCGATGTCCATCGCTGACCCATTGCGCCAGCTGCGCTGGGCGCTGGGTGAGGTGCAGCGCGGAAACTACAACGCCCACATGCAGATCTACGACGCCAGCGAACTTGGACTACTGCAGTCCGGGTTCAACGACATGGTGCGCGACCTGGCTGAACGTCAGCGCCTACGTGACCTGTTCGGCCGCTACGTCGGCGAGGATGTCGCACGCCGCGCAATCGAACGAGGCACCGAACTCGGTGGCCAGGAGCGCGAAGTGGCCGTGTTGTTCATCGACCTGATCGGCTCGACCCACCTGGCTGCAACGCGCCCGGCCGCCGAGGTGGTCAGCCTGCTCAACGATTTCTTCCGCGTAGTCGTCGATGCGGTCAACCGGCACGGTGGGTTCGTCAACAAGTTCCAGGGCGACGCGGCACTGGCCATTTTCGGCGCACCGATCGAGCACCCCGACGCCTCCGGGGCGGCGCTGGCTGCATCCCGGGAACTGCACGACGAGCTCATCGAAGTACTCGGGGAGTCAGAATTCGGCATCGGCGTGTCCGCCGGCAGGGCGATCGCCGGCCACATCGGTGCCCAGGCCCGGTTCGAGTACACAGTGATCGGTGACCCAGTGAACGAGGCCGCACGGCTGACCGAGCTGGCGAAACTGGAACCAGGACACGTCCTGGCATCAGCGGTCGCTATCCGCGAAGCCGTGGATTCGGAAGCACTGTGCTGGGACGTCGCCGAGACCGTCGAGTTGCGCGGACGCACCGAACCGACGCAGCTCGCCCGCCCGGTCAACCTGGTGACGGCCGACGAAGTCGACCTGTCCCGCTAACTTCCCTTCGCGGCTTTCTTCGCGACGGCCTTCTTCGCGGTCTTTTTGGCTACAGCCTTCTTGGCAGCCTTCTTTGCAGGCTTCTTTGCCGCAGATTTCTTCGCAGCCTTCTTGGCGGGGCCGCGGGCGCGCCGGTCGGCCAACAGCTCCGACGCCCGGTCATCGGTGATCGACAGCACGTCGTCACCCTTGCGCAGACTGGCGTTGGTCTCGCCGTCGGTCACGTAGGGCCCGAACCTTCCGTCCTTGATGACCATCGGTTTACCGCTGTTCGGGTCTTCACCCAACTCACGCAGAGGCGGAGTCGCCGCACCTTGCCTACCGCGGCGCTTGGGCTCGGCGTAGATCTTCAGCGCTTCGTCCAACGTGATGGTAAACATCTGATCTTCGGTGGCCAGCGAGCGAGAGTCGGTGCCGCGCTTAAGGTATGGGCCGTAACGCCCGTTCTGCGCGGTGACCTCCTCGTTGTTCGCGGGGTCGACCCCGACGATCCGCGGCAACGACAGCAGCTTCAGCGCATCCTCGAGGGTCACCGTTTCGAGATCCATTGTGCGCAGCAACGATCCGGTGCGCGGCTTGGGACCCGTCGGCTTCTTGCCCTTCTTCGCGGGAGTTCCAGCTGACCCGTCGTCGCCATCCGGCGGCGCAGGCAGCACCTCGGTGACGTACGGCCCGTACCGCCCATCCTTGGCGACGATCTCGTGGCCCGACTGCGGGTCGACACCCAGCTTCCGACCCTCTTGCGGTGTGGCGAAGGCCTTTTCGGCGAGTTCCAGCGTCAACTCGTCCGGTGTCAGGTTATCGCTCAGGTTGGCCCGCTGCGGGGTGAGTTCCCCTGGCTTATCCGGGTCGGCGACCATGCGCTCGAGATACGGGCCGTTGCGGCCGACGCGGACGTTGACGGCGCGACCCTCGTCGTCGTCGAAGAGCTTGATGGAGTTGA
>CAXMSM010000183.1:0-3541 GCA_964195655.1 uncultured Gammaproteobacteria bacterium
GCGCCACCGCCGCCTGCCCAGTAGCTACCCGGATTGCGCCCGAGTCAGCCCAACGGTGGTGGGGTATTCATCGAGCCGCGGTTGGCCCGGAATTGGCCGCGACCACCGACAGCTGGCGGGTGATGGTGCCGACTTCGGCAACCAGAACACGTGCCGCACCGCTCTCAGGCCCACGCTTGGACAGGGTGTCGCGCAGTCGCTGATCGGCGTCCGCCAACTCCGTAGTGTTCACGGTCCACGGCGAGGCCGGTGTCGGCGGGTCACCACACAGCGACTCCACGTATTCGTCGACGGCCAACACAAACTCTGGGCTCCACGCACCCGTGGGGTGGCCGGGGAAGTTGGCCTCCAGCGTCGTGCACGAAGTCGTGACAGCATTCAGGGCTCTGCGATAGGAGCTCAGCCAATGGCGCAGCTCGCGGGACTCCATGCGGGTGGCACCGGCGGCTGCCTCGAAAGCGGCCCGCGCCCGAACCGCCCGCTGCCACGCAGCGGACAGCGCGTCGGCATGGTTGTCGAGCTGGTGTACGTACGCCTTGATCGCCAGGGCCGCATAGTCGATCTCCGTCTTCAACAGCTCATCTGCCCGCTGCCCCAATCTGGTCAGGGTGTCATCAGGCAACAGAACGTGGGCAAGCACCGCCAAGACGCCGCCGACCAGCGTGGCGAACAACAGCTCACTAGTGGTCGCCGTATTGGCGGCGCGGTCGATATTGATCAGAAAGACAACGCCGGCGGTCAGCGCCGCCGACTGCGCCAGGTATCCGAACCCGGCCACTGCGTGGGCGACACCGACGAACACGATCGCCAATACCATCGACAGCAGGGGTCCGGGATGCAGCACTAGCAGCGCGGTCGACGCGACCAGGATTCCCAACACAGTCCCGGCCACGCGTCCCGCGCAACGGGTGTACGTATGTGCGGTCTCGGGCCGGAGCACCATCAATACCGTGAGTGGAATCCAATACCCCTGTGCAACAACGGCATAGCGATCGATAGCGCAGCCGGCAGCCACGGCGATACCCAGCCGTGCAGCGTGCCGGAACACCGGCGAGTGCCAGTTGAGGTGGCTGCGCGTGAGATCAGTTGCCGAGCGCACCGAGGTTCTCAGCTCCGGCCGCCGGTGACGGAGGACATCGGGGGAGGAGGGCACGAAATCTCCCAGCCGGATCGCCACCGCTTCGTGCAGCTGTATCGCGAGCCGATGCACCACCACCGAGTCCGGTCCGGTCGACTCGGCGGCTGCGCTATCCAGGCGGCGGATCGTGGCGTCGGCGTCGGCGCGGGCCGACCGGCCGGTCTCGGCCACCGCCGCCAGAGTGTCGGCCGCCGCGGCAAGCACGTTCACCAAAGCTGGCCGGCCCGCCAAGCCGCCCAACGTCGTGCCGATCCGTTCAGGCAGTCCATACCAGTCCCGATACTCGGCGGGACGCCGTCGGGTTCGGCCATCAATCAGGGTGAATGCGGTCCGCAGCCTGATCAGCGGTTGCATGTCGATCGCCGGCACCTCGCCGATGCCCTCTTCGGCGAGCCTCCTCGCGTCAGCGGCCAGTGACCGATAGGCCGCGGTGAGCGCTTCGCGTTGCTCACGCCAGCGGCGCCGCGGCCAGACCGCTATGAGACCAGCCTGCATTAAGCCGCCGGCGACAACCAGCCCCGACACACCCAGAGTTGACGGCAGCGTCGGCGCAATAGGGGCAACGATGACCATCAGAGCGGCCGAAGCACTCCCGATCAATCCGGCATGGGCCCCCAGCGCCCATGGCATCGCCGTACCGAAGCACCAGAGTGCAACCGTGGCCACGAACACCGCGGAATTCGCAGATGCCAACGCACCCAGTAGAACTGCGAACCCCATCAACACGGAGACCATGACGACCAGCGGTACCCGACCCCGCGGGCTGTCCTGCAGAGCTGTGGCACCCGTGATCGCCGCCGCAGCTGCGACGGCGGTGGCCGACCCCGCAGGGCCCCAGTTCAACGCGACCACAGCGATCACCATGACGCCCAGGAGGCTGCGCAGGACCGCAGCGGGGTCCGGCACCACCGGCAGCGTCAAACCCTTGAGCATCCCTACATTCTGGCCCGGATATGTTCGCCTAGTGGAGAAAGTCATCATCATCCTGCGGGGAACCCCCGGCGACGAAGCCTGGTGTACCCGTTTGCGCACCGACGTCGCCCAAATGCTCCTCGACACGGGTGCACCAGGCGTGGCGATTAATGTCCGCGACGCGGTGGTCAGCGACTCGCTGATGACCTTGACCACCCTGAATCCACCGGTGACCGCGTTCGTCAGCATGTGGACCCACCAATGCTACGGAGACCAGGTCCGCACGGCTACAGCTCTGTTGAGCGAGGTTTGCGAGCAGGTCGCGGCTTACTTGGTGACTGAGTCGGTGCCACTGGCACCCCCGCACACCGACCTCGGCGAACGAACCCCAGGCTTCGCGAACGTGGCGCTGCTGCGGCGGCCGACCTCGCTGGACGAGGCAACCTGGCTGGCGCGCTGGCAGGACCGCCACACGCAGGTCGCGATTGATACCCAGTCGACCTTCGGCTACACGCAGAATGCGGTGGTGCGCGCGCTCACCGACGAGTCACCGCCGATCTCGGCAATCGTCGAAGAACTGTTTCCCATCGAGGCGACATCCGATCTGCACGCGTTCTTCGGTGCCGCCGACGATGCCGATCTCCACGACCGCATGGCACGGATGCTCGCCAGCACCTCGGCGTTCGGCGCCAACCGCGATGTCGACACCGTCCCGACAAGCCGTTATGTGCTGCGCAGCGCGTTCGCTCCGACCGCTAGGCTGCAGCCGTGACACTGCAGATCAGCGACGACAAGCGGGTCCGCACCCTGGTTCTGGACAGGCCCGAAGCGCTCAACGCATTTAACGAGGAGCTCTATCACGACACCGGGGCGGCGCTTCGGGATGCTGCCGACGACCCCGAAGTCGCGGTGGTGCTACTCACCGGCGCAGGGCGTGCGTTCAGTGCGGGCAATGACCTCAAGGAGATGCAGGCCCGCATCGCCGATTCCTCGCTGAGCAGCGCAGGTAGTCATTTCTCGACGATGATCAGCGCGTTGACCGACCTGCCGAAGCCGCTGATCTGCGCGGTCAACGGGGTCGGTCTGGGCATCGGCGCGACGATCCTCGGCTACGCCGACCTGGTGTTCATGTCGGCCACCGCCCGGCTGAAGTGCCCGTTCACCAGCCTCGGTGTAGCACCGGAGGCGGCCTCGTCGTACCTGCTACCGCAGCTGATCGGCAGGCAGAACGCGGCGTGGTTGCTGCTGTCCTCGGAGTGGATCGATGCGGCCGAGGCCCAGCGGATGGGCATCGCGTGGAAGGTGTGCGAGCCCGACGATCTGCTGCCGGAGGCGCGCAAGCATGCTGAGATTCTTGCGTCCCGCTCGATCCCGAGCCTGATAGCCGTCAAGCAGACGATGGTCGACCCGTACCGCGCCGGAATCGGCGCGGCAACCGAACGCGAGAACGCGCACTTCCTCGAATTGCTCGGGGGCGCCGCCAACGCGGCC
>CAXMSM010000184.1:0-5126 GCA_964195655.1 uncultured Gammaproteobacteria bacterium
GCCTCCACCGGGGAGGCCAGTCGCAGTCCCTGCGCCGCCATGCCGCTGCCGAGGCGGCGGGCCATCGCGTTGGCGTGTGCCGCGGTGTCCAGCCACAGACCGTCCTGAAGGAACGCCCGGAACTGTGCGGCGACGAAGCGATGCTTGCTGGCCAGGTGCCCGATCTGCTTCTGTACGAAGTGGATTCCGGTGAAGTGATCGGGGTTTCGTACCAGAATGGCGTCACCGAACAGCATGCCGTTCTTGGTTCCGCCGACAGTCACGATATCCGCATCGGCGATGGCGTCCCGGGGCGAGACATCCAGCGCGGCAATGGCGTTGGCTATACGCGATCCGTCAACGTGGACCAGCAGATCCAGTGCGTGGGCGTGATCGACGAACTCGGCCATCGCAGGGGCCGTCCACACCCGCCCGTTCTCGGTGGACTGAGTGATGGTGACGATGTGGGGCTGTGAATGGTGGACAGTGCCGAGGCGGGCGACCCTGCGGTCGAGCTCATCGGGGGCTATCAGGCCGTCGTCACTGGGCAACGGGGTCAGCTGGGCGCCGGAGAGTCGGACGGGCCCACCCGCTTCATCGAGCAGGACATGGGCCACATCACTGCAGAGAATCTCCTGCCACGGCTGGACCGCCGATGCAAGCGCGATGATGTTGGCGCCGGTGCCGGTCAACGCGAACAGCACCTCGGCGTGGGGGGAGTCGAAAGCGTCCTTCAGTGCGGCGGCGGCTTCCTGAGTGACGAGGTCAGTGCCGTAGGACGGGGCGGGTTCGTCATTGACGCGGTGCAAGGCTTCGAACGCTTTCGGGTGCGCCGGCGCGGCGTTGTCCGAGGCGAAGGCATTGGACGCGGAGGACACATCCGCCATGATTGCATCTCATGCTTGGCGAGCGAGAAGCCATGGTCGTGATCGGGCCGAGATGACGACCCGGAACGCTACTTCGCGACGACGCAGGCCGGGTTGTGCCGTAGAAGTCAGTTGTGCCGTAGAAGTCGACGGTGAAGTCGACGGTGACGTCGCCCCGAGGTTCAGTCTGAGCGGGCCGAGCGCCACGATCGCCAGCCGCGATGCGCCGCGAAGGCGCCGAAGACCGCGGTCGCGCACCACACCGCGATCGCCGAGTACGCCAACGGTGCCGAGAAGTCGCCGATCGACGCTCCCAGCGCCGTGTATACGAACGCCCGAGGTGCCGACCCGATGAACGCCCCGACCGCCATCTGCCACAACGGGACGCCGAACGCCCCGAAGGTGTACGCGGCCAATGCGTCGGAGATCCCCGGCACGAACCGCTGACCGACGACAGCCCACAGACCGCCCCGCGCGATCAGCCCGTCGATGCGCTCCGAACGTTGTCGGCCCAGCAGTTCACGGGCGCTTTCGCGACCGGCCCGCCGCCCAGCCAGGCTCGCGATGATCGCAGTGCCGACTGTGGCGCCCAGCGTCACGAACGTGCCTAGCGCCGGGCCGAACAGAAACCCGCTGCCCGCCGCGAGCAGCGGACCGGGGACCAGAGCGGCGCCCAACGCCGCCGACACCACCACGTAGGTCAGCGGTGCCAGCGGACCCGTCGACGCCACCAGGCCGCGGATGTACCCCACGTCGATGACCTGCCGCACGGCGACCAGATAGAACAGCCCGGCCAGCGCCGCCACGAACAGCGTCAGCCGTACGACGTGTCGTCGCCGGGGCGTCTCGGCGGTACCTTCGCTGTCAACCATGCTGAACGCAATCCTGCCGCACTGGGTTACGTTGGCTGCATGAGTGTGGACCGGGCCGGGATGGGTGCGCGTGAGGACGTACTCATCACCGCTGAAGAGTTGGCACGCCGGCTCGCTGCGGGCGAACCGGTGACGCTGTTGGACATTCGATGGGAACTCAGCCGGCCGGACGGCGCCGGGGCATACGACCGTGGCCATCTGCCCGGAGCGGTTTATGTGTCGCTCGACGACGAGCTCACCGACCACTCGGTGGAGGGCCGCGGCCGTCATCCATTGCCGTCTGGGCGCGACCTGCAGGACGCAGCGCGACGCTGGGGTGTTCGTACGGGAGTCCCGGTGGTCGTCTACGACGACTGGAACCGCGCCGGGTCGGCCCGCGCGTGGTGGGCGCTGACCGCCGCGGGAATCCCCGACGTCAGGATCCTCGACGGCGGTCTGTCGTCCTGGGCGGGCGAACTACAAACGGGCACTGTGACTCCGGAACCCGGCGACGTGACCATCGCTCACGACGACCTTTACGCCGCGGCCCGAAAGACCGTCACCGCCGACGGTGCCCTCGACGACGGCACGGTCCTGCTCGACGCCCGGGCACCGGATCGCTACCGCGGTGACGTCGAACCGGTCGATCAGGTGGCCGGCCACATACCCGGCGCACTCAACCTGCCGGGTATCAGCCTGCTGACCGGAGACGGTGCTTGGTTGCCCGAGCCTGAGCTGACCCGACTGCTCGCGGAGC
This sequence comes from uncultured Gammaproteobacteria bacterium, assembly GCA_964195655.1. Lineage (GTDB taxonomy): Bacteria > Actinomycetota > Actinomycetes > Mycobacteriales > Mycobacteriaceae > Mycobacterium. Next base: position 2,454 of record CAXMSM010000184.1, read on the forward strand.
GCGGCGTGGGCGCCGACTCCGATGTCGCTGTGTATTGCGGTTCGGGCGTCACCGCCACGGTCACCGTCGCGGCGTTGGCCGCCATCGGTGTTGATGCCGCACTGTTTCCCGGTTCGTGGTCTGAGTGGAGTTCGGACCCGGCGCGCCCGGTAGCCCTCGGGGCGCTACCTGGGTGAGGAAGCCGCCCTCAGCGCGGCTGTGCACGGATTACTCGAAGCGGCCGGCTACCCCGGCACGGCCACCGTTGGCGGGGCAGATTCGGGAACCGGGAGGGCTGCCGCTGGTGCCAATGCCGGCGCCGGCGCCAGTGCTGGTGGGGGAGGCGGAGGTGGCGGCGGCGCGAGAATGCGGATCATGTCGGCCTTCATCGCCTGAAGTTGTGCACCCCAGTAGCCCCAGCTGTGGGTTCCATTGGGCGGGAAGTTGAATACTGCGTTGCGTCCACCCGCGGCGAGATACTTCGCCTGGAACTCCTTGTTGGTAGACACCGTGATGTTCTCCAGATAGGCAGCGCTGAAGTTGGCGCCGATATCCCTGGTGGTGTCGAGGTCCGAGCTCACTCCGTTGCCGCAGTAGATCCACAACGCGGTGCGGTTGGCGACGAGTCGGTTGATGTTGACGGTCGGGTCATTGCGCTGCCAGCCGCCGGCGCCGGGTTTACCCCACATGTCAATGGCGTCGAAGCCGCCGGCGTCCTGCATCGCGATGTCGATCATTGTCGGCCACAAGCCTTGTGACGGGGCGAGGTAGCCCGACAGTGAGGCGGCGAACTTGTACTGGCGCGGATACCAGGCGGCCATTGTCAGCGCGCTGCTACCCGACATTGACAGCCCGACAACGGCATTGCCGAATGGGTCCTGTCCCCGATTGGCAGCAAGCCAGTTGGGCAGCTCACGCGTCAGAAAGGTCTCCCACTTGTATGTCACTGTGCCTGCGTGGTTCCTGGCGGGCCGGTACCAGTCTGAGTAGAAGCTCGACTGGCCACCGACGGGCATGATCACCGAGATTCCGGACTGGTAGAACCAGTCGAACGCAGCGGTGTTTTCGTCCCATCCGTTGAAGTCTTCCTGGGCGCGCAGACCGTCGAGTAACAGCACCGAATGCGGCCCGCCGTGCTGGAATTGGACGCGGATGGTGCGTCCCATCGCCGGTGACGGGACATCGAGCGTCTCGACCGGCAGGCCCGCGCGAGAGAACGCTTCAGCCGCAGGCTCATTAGGGACGGCCGTCAATCCAGCAGCCAGCAACACCACGACGGCCAGTCGCGCGCAGACGCGCCGGACCCGGTTCCCATAGATCGCCACGGGCGCGAACCTAACAGCGCTTGGCGCACCAGTGCCGGGGCCGCGCGGCTCGGTGATCGGGTTGTGACCTTGAGTGAATTCGGCGCGGCAAGTGACCCCCAGCGGTAGGTTTCCGCGCCGGATTCGCTAGAGGTCATTAGTCGGCAAGCAGGTTCACCATTCTCGCGAACACGTAGGGCAGGCTGCTGGCGGCAGGCACGATCAGTGGTCGAAGCGGCGACGAGCTCGCGTGCAGCAGCGCGGCTGTCATCAACCGGTAGCGGTGGGTGCTTCGCCGCCACTGCCGCTCATAGTCACCGGGACGGTCGGCGACGACACTGTCGACCAGCAAGCGCGCCGCGGCGAACGCCAGCCCGAGGCCTTCTCCGGTGAGCGCGTCGACGTAGCCTGCTGCGTCGCCGACCAGCAGCACCCGTCCGGCCACCCGGCCGCGCACCTTCTGCCGCAACGGGCCGGCCGCCCGGTCAGGCTCGTGCGGGTGACCGTCGATTCGCTCGCGCAGCGTGGGAAACGCGGCGAGGTGTTGGTCGAAACGACCCTGCTGTGAGCTGAGTATCGCGACGCCCACGCAGTCGTCGGCTACCGGGGTCACATACGCCTCGGTGTGCGCCGACCAGTAGACCTCGACGCAGTCGCTCCACGGCTCGATGGCGATGTGCCGCTTGATACCCCAGCGCCGGGTGCGGCCCCGCGGCCGCTGGAGGCCGAGGCTGGCCCGGATCGGTGAGTGCAGACCATCGGCTGCCGCGAGGTAGCGGGCGCGAATCCCGTTGACCGTCACCGATTCACCGTCTTGGGTGATTGCGCCGACCTTGTCGTGTACAACCGCTATTCCGGCCGCCGCCGTCTCGTGCTGCAGTGCTGCGTGCAAGGTATCGCGTCGAACACCCAGTCCCGGACCGGAGTCGAACTGCGCTGTGACACAACGGTGACTGTCGAAATAGGAAATGCCGCGAAACTCTTTCCCCACCGGTCGGGCACCGAGCAGGCCGAGTTGGCGCACCGCATGCGGCATCAGACCCTCACCGCAGGCTTTGTCGATCGGACCGGTGCGTTGCTCGATGACGACGACTTCGAGGCCGGCACGGTCCGCGTGGATGGCGGTGGCCAGACCCGCGGGCCCGCCGCCGGCGACCACCAGGTCGATCACGTCAGGCGCCCCGCGGATCTGTGGTCAAGGATTCGAGCGCGGTGTTCTCGACCGAGATCCTGACCCACAGCAGCGCGGCATTGAGCACCGTGAACACCACCGCGGTGATCCACGCGCTGTGCACCAGTGGCAGCGCGATGCCCTCGACGACGACCGCTACGTAGTTGGGGTGTGGGATGAGCCGGTACGGGCCACCGGTGACCCGGGCGGCATCGGGTA
>CAXMSM010000185.1:0-11693 GCA_964195655.1 uncultured Gammaproteobacteria bacterium
TGGGCCGCATCGACCCGCGCACCCGCTGGTTGCTGCGCGAGCTGGTGCATGCGCTACTGGTCAAGAAGGATCACGCGACGGCGGGCAAGATCGTCGTGATGATGGGCGCGGTGGGCACCGTCAAGCCGGAGGCACAGGCGGCCAAAGACCTGGAGAAGTTCGCCACGCCGCTGACCATGACGTCGCTCGGCGACCTGAGCTACGCCGAGATCGGCAAGCAACTCTCGACGCTGGCAGACGCCTACGACGTCAAGCTGCCCCGCGAGCTGGTACTCATCGGGAAGCAGTTCCTCTATGTCGAGCGCTATATGAAGCTGCTGGCCCCGCGCTGGCAGATGATGAGCGATCCGCAGCTCACCGGCTACTTCGCCAACTTCATGGTCGAGATCAGTCGCGAGCATTCCAGTGGCGAGGCCAAGGCGTGAGTGTGATGATCCGTACGGGCACAGCCAGGTCTGGCAATCCGGATAACCCGGTTGACATCCACTACGAGGACATGGGCGACCCGAATGACCCCGCGGTCCTGCTCATCATGGGCCTGGGTGCCCAATTGCTGTTGTGGCGCAAGGGGTTCTGCGAGCAGCTCATCAGCCAGGGCCTGCGTGTCATTCGCTTCGACAATCGCGACGTCGGATTGTCCACAAAATTGCCCGGCCACCATTCAGGCGCGTCGTTGCTGCCGCGGATGGCGAGGTCCTTCATCGGATTGCCCAGTCCGGCCGCGTACAGGTTGGAGGATATGGCCGACGACGCCGCCGCACTGCTCGACCACCTCGAGATCGAGCGGGCACACGTTGTCGGTGGCTCGATGGGCGGCATGATCGCGCAGATCTTTGCCGCGAAGCACCGAGTACGTACCAAGACACTCGGCGTGATCTTCTCCAGCAACAACCAGCCGGTGTTGCCGCCGCCGGGGCTGCGCCAGCTCGCGGCCATCCTGCAGCGCCCCAAGGACACCACGCGCGAGGCGGTCATCGAGAACGCGGTGCGAGTCAACAGAATCATCGGCAGCCCGGGCTACCCGGCGCCGGAGAATCGCGTCCGCGCCGACGCGACCGAGGGGTATGACCGTTCCTACTACCCGGCCGGGGTTGCCCGGCACTTCGCGGCGATCCTCGGCAGCGGCAGTCTCCTGCGCTACAACCGGCAGGTCACGGTGCCCACCGTTGTCATTCACGGTAAAGCAGACAAGCTGATGCGCCCGATCGGCGGACGCGCGATCGCGCGAGCCATCAGTGGTGCAAGGCTGGTGCTCTTCGACGGTATGGGCCACGAGCTTCCCGAACTGCTGTGGGACGACATCGTCGGCGAGCTGAAGACGACATTCGCAGAGGTATCCTGACCTATTCCTAGTACCGGCGCGCCTACCGGGATTGGCTCGATGGGCAGCCAAAACGCTAAGGTGGACGCTTCAAGCGCTTGTTTGCAGAAAGTCGAGCCGCGCGTTCAGTACGATCTCCAGATCGTCAGAATCAGAACAAGGAAAACATGTCTGAACGATCCATCGGCACCAAGGATTTGTCGCCTCACTTCGAGGACGTCCAGGCTCATTACGACCTCTCGGACGACTTCTTCGGCGTGTTCCAGGATCCGACCCGCAAGTACAGTTGCGCGTACTTCACCGGCCCCAACGCCACGTTGTCAGAGGCACAGATCGCCAACGTCGACCAGCACCTGGATCGACTGGACCTCAAGCCTGGAATGACGCTGCTCGAGGTCGGCTGCGGCTGGGGCCTGACGCTGCAGCGCGCAATGGAGAAGTACGACGTAAACGTCATCGGTCTGACCCTGAGCAAGAACCAGCAGACCTACTGCGATCAGTTGCTGAGCAAGGTCAACTCCGAGCGCACCTTCGATGTGCGGCTAGAGGGCTGGGAGCAGTTCCACAGCCCGGTAGACCGGATCGTGTCGATCGAGGCATTCGAGCACTTCGGCAAGGACCGCTGGGACGACTTCTTCAAGACGTGCTTCGAGATCCTGCCCGAAGACGGCCGGATGACCATCCAGAGCAGCGTCGGTTATCACCCGAACGATCTCGTCGCGCGGGGCAACAAGCTGACGTTCGAGCTCGCCCGGTTCATCAAGTTCATGGTCACCGAGATCTTCCCCGGCGGCCGTATTCCGACCACCCAGATGATGGTGGAGCACGGCCAGAAGGCCGGCTTTGTGGTGCCTGAGACCGTGTCGCTGCGCAACCACTACATCAAGACGCTCGGCATCTGGTCAAGCCGATTGCAAGCCGCCAAGGACGAGGCGATCGCGGCCACCGACGAGGAGAGCTACAACCGGGACATGAAGTACCTGACCGGCTGCCAGTACTACTTCATCGACGAGACCATCGACGTCAGCCTTGTCACCTACCTGAAGCATGGCATCGCCGCCTGACGATTTTTGGCGCAGCCCGTCGTCACCCATTGCCGGATCACCACTCCCGTGCGCGAAACCCGAGAAAATGAGCAACAAAGAGCTGCTGAACTATTTGCTGGCGAAATCGAAATATTCATGCAGCAATGCCCAAAAACGCTGGCGCGCGTGAGCTGAAACCGCAGGAGAAGCCCGCGCATGCAGCGTTATCGCGAGCGATGATTGCAGATCGCTATACCATTTTTCGCATCAAGCGTAATGTTGCTGGCGGGAGTGCTTCTCGGCCACCACATCGGAGTTAAATGGGGGATACGGCGCCGATCTCTGGCCGTGACGCCGAGCCATCGTTTCGTGGGGGGGCGGTGGCATCAGTCGGGCCCGACTTATGCGATGACCGAGGAGCGCTCCCAAAAGCGGCAATACGCGAGAAAACCCCGCACCGTCAGGCGCGGGGTTTCTCATATCCGGCTAGCGCCTACGCCTCCGAACCCAATGGTCGGCTCCGGCTAGCGCCTACGCCTCCGCGAAATTCTTGGTCAGCGATGGGTCCACCTGGATACCCGGCCCGGTCGTGGTGGAGACGACGATCTTCTTCAGGTAGCGCCCCTTCGACGAGGACGGCTTGGCGCGCAGGATTTCGTCGAGCGCGGCGCCGTAGTTCTCGGCCAGCGACTTCTCGTCAAACGACGCCTTTCCGATCACGAAATGCAGGTTGGACTGCTTGTCGATCCGAAAGTTGATCTTGCCGCCCTTGATATCCGACACGGCCTTGGCCACATCCGGGGTGACGGTGCCGGTTTTCGGGTTCGGCATCAGACCACGCGGTCCGAGGATGCGCGCAATGCGGCCGACCTTCGCCATCTGGTCCGGGGTGGCGATCGCGGCGTCGAAATCCAGGAACCCGCCCTGGATCTTCTCGATCAGATCGTCGCTGCCGACGATGTCGGCGCCCGCGGCTTCGGCGGCTTCAGCCTTGTCACCTACGGCGAACACCACGACGCGGGCCGTCTTGCCGGTCCCATGGGGCAGATTCACCGTGCCGCGCACCATCTGGTCGGCCTTACGAGGATCTACACCGAGTCGGATCGCGACCTCCACGGTGGCGTCCTGCTTCTTCGACGACGTCTCTTTGGCCAGCTTCGCGGCCTCTATGGGCGTGTACAACCGGGCGTCATCGATTTTCTCGGATGCTTCGCGGTATGCCTTGCTGTTCTTGCTCATGTGCTTCTCCTGATCAGAGTTGTGGTTGGCGGGCCGGAGCTGGCCCTCCCACTGGTTGGTTGCGTTGAGACTGCGCGACGACTTATTCGACCGTGATACCCATCGACCGGGCGGTCCCGGCGATGATCTTGGCCGCCGCGTCGATGTCGTTGGCGTTGAGATCTTCCTTCTTGGTCTCGGCGATCTCGCGCACCTGGCCCCAGGTAACCTTCGCGACCTTGGTCGTGTGCGGTGTACCGGAACCCTTCGCCACGCCGGCCGCCTTGAGTAGCAGCTTCGCCGCGGGTGGGGTCTTCAGCGCGAAGGTGAAGGTGCGGTCCTCGTAGACGGTGATCTCCACGGGGATGACGTTTCCGCGCTGCGACTCGGTCGCGGCGTTGTACGCCTTGCAGAACTCCATGATGTTGACGCCGTGCTGACCGAGCGCGGGACCGACCGGCGGGGCGGGGTTGGCCTGCCCGGCCTGGATCTGCAGCTTGATCAGCCCGACGGCCTTTTTCTTCTTCGGGGCCATTGGGTATTCCTTTCTCGGGTTCTCTACGAATTCGGCGTGCTATTCGTCGCTGACCGACGACGGGCGCGCCGAAATCGCAGTTAGATCTTGGCGACCTGGGTGAAGGTCAGTTCGACGGGTGTCTCACGGCCGAAGATGGACACCAGCACCTTGAGTTTCTGCTGTTCGGCATTGACCTCGCTGATCGACGCCGGCAGCGTCACGAACGGGCCGTCCATGACAGTGACCGATTCGCCGACCTCGAAGTCGACCAAGATCTCCGGACGTTCGAAGCCGCCGACCTCCGACGACCCACCGGCGCCAGAAGCACCTGCCTTTCCAGGCTTCTTCGCCGCGGCCGGTGGCAGCAGGAACTTCACCACGTCGTCGAGCGACAGCGGCGACGGTCGCGACGTCGCACCGACGAAGCCCGTCACGCCGGGGGTGTTGCGCACCGCACCCCACGACTCGTCGATGAGTTCCATGCGAACCAGGATGTAGCCGGGCAGCACCTTGCGGCTGACCTGCTTGCGCTGGCCGTTCTTGATCTCGGTGACCTCTTCGGTCGGCACCTCGACCTGAAAGATGTAGTCGCCGACGTCCAGGTTCTGCACGCGGGTCTCGAGGTTGGCCTTCACCTTGTTTTCGTAGCCGGCGTAAGAGTGGATGACGTACCAATCGCCCGGCTGGAGGCGCAGCTCTTTCTTCAGCGCGACGGCCGGGTCCTCGTCCTCATCCTCAGCCACCTCATCCTCAGCCACCTCAGCGTCGGCCACCTCGTCGGCCGGGGCAGCATCCTTGTCGGCCGGGGCCGCATCCTCGTCGGTGCCCGCGGCCCCCGAATCAACCTCGGTATCAGCCTGGTTGGCGGCCTCGTCGACCTCGATAGTGTCGACGGTGTCACCCGAAGGCGTTTCGCCGTCGAAGCTAGTCACGTGTAGTCCTCTCTAAATTTCACTGTCAGCGCTCGCCAACCCACCGAGGTCAGCCGAACACCATCATCACGAGCTTGCCCACGCCGAGATCGGTGAACCCGATCAGCGTCACCATGAACACAAGGAACAGCAGCACGACGGTGGTGTAGGTGACCATCTGCTTGCGGTTCGGCCAGATGACCTTACGCAGTTCGGCGAGGACTTCCTGCAGGTAGTTCCAGACGAACAGGATCGGGTTACGCGACGGCCCGTCCTTCGGCTTCTTCGCGGCCTTCTTGGCGGACTTCTTGGCGGTCTTCTTCGGCCCGCCATCCTTCTTGCCGTCGTCCTTGCTGCCCGAACTCTCGGTATCTGGTGCGTCGTCGGTGCCCTCGGCGTCGGTGCCCTCGGCGTCGACCTCAGCCACTGCGCCGCGCCGCGACCGCTTGCCTGTGGGCCGCAGCGGTCGTGCCACCATCGCCGCCTGGCCACCGGTTTCCGGATCGGCGCCAGTGTCTGCGGAGTCGGCACCTTCGCGCTCGTCGCTCACCGCATGCCTTTCTCTTCTGATCGGGTGTCTGGTGTGGTTCACCTTCCAGTGTCCACGCCTGTCGAGTATTCAGTTGCAGGGGCGACAGGACTTGAACCTGCAACCTGCGGTTTTGGAGACCGCTGCTCTGCCAGTTGAGCTACGCCCCTTCATAGCGGGTCAGAGGCCACACAATTCGCGCGCTCCCCGATCGGTCGATCTAGGCCGACGGACAGCGCGCTGGACTGGGAAAACCCCGAGGTCCGAGTGTAGCGCGCACCCAGGTGGACTTACTAATCCACCCCAACCCGACTTTGACCCCGCGGGCCGTTACTCGCCGGCTGCCTTTCGGACAACCTGGCCGGTTTCAGCATCCCACCTCACCGAGATCGAGTTGTCGCCTTCGTGTCCCATCAGCGTGGTGTAGGACTCCATCACGATTTCCCCCTGCAGGTTGGTCAACACGTTGTGGGTTGTGACGATGTCGGCGCCGAACCGCTCGTCCACTGTCAGAATTGTCAAGGCCCCGCGTAACTCGTCGCCGGCCTTGATCGGCCGGTGGAACAGGAACTTCTGGTCGACCTGCACGATCTGCATCGTCTCCATGCCGACGTCGACGTTCTGGAAGAAGTGCGTCTGGATCATCACCGCGTAGATCGACATGAAGGTCGGCGGGGCGATGATCGCGCTGTACCCGAGTTCGGCGGCTGCAGCCTCGTCGAACGACGCTGGATCGTCGGCCTTGACCGCTTTCGCATATTGGCGGACCTGCTCACGACCGACGACGAAGGTGTCGGGGTACTTCCAGATCATCCCGCGGACGTCCGCTTTCAAGGCCATGTCGAGCCGCCTACGCCAGCTTGGCGCTGGCGATGGCGCGGCCGAAGATCTTCTTGCCGCCCGAAGTGGCACTTATGGCGACAACTACCAACTTCGTCTCGGGATCAACGGACTTCACGCGTCCATTGAAGACGATTTCCGCGCCTTTACCGTCATTGGGTACCGGAACCACAGCCGTGAACCGCACGTTGTATTCGATCACTGCGCCGGGGTCACCGACCCACGAGGTGACGTAGCCGCCACCGAGGCCCATGGTGAGCATGCCGTGCGCGATCGCGGTGTCGAGGCCGACCTGCTTGGCGATCTCGTCATCCCAGTGGATCGGGTTGAGATCACCGGACACCCCGGCGTAGTTCACCAGGTCGCCCCTAGTCAGCGGGATGATCCTCTCTGGCAGCTCATCACCGACTTTGATCGAACTGAACTCACGCAGTGCCATTGCTGAAGCCACTCTCCCCGTCTTCTTCGCTACGCCCCGCAAGGGTGGTGTAGGTCTCCTGGACAACATCGCCGTTCTCGTTGCTGATGATGTTCTTGGTGACAATGATGTCGGTGCCGTGCGCCTCCCGTATCGAGTCCACCCACACGTCGCAGTACAGTTTGTCACCGGCCTTGATGGGCTCGATGAGCTTGAGCACCTGGTCGACCTGGACGATCTGAGCATCGGCGACGCTGACCCCGGCGGCGGCGAACATCGCCATCTGTGCCTGGTACCCGAACACCGAGATGAAGGTCAGGGGTGCCAGCAGCGCGTTGTGACCGAGCGCAGCGGCAGCCTCCTCATCGAAGAAGGCGGAGTCGTCGTTCTTGACAGCGACGGCGTACTCGCGGACCTTCTCGCGGCCGACCATGTAGTGGTCGGGGTAGCGAAAGTGCAACCCGACCATGCTATCGAGGAAGGACACGAGTAGTGAACTTACCTACCTAGTAGGCCTCAGCAACCGTAAATCGGCGGCCCGGCCCGGTTCGGGTCGCTTAGCGCGACTCTTTGTGGGCCTGGTGCTTGCCGCAGTTAGGACAGAACTTCTTGATCTCGAGTCGGTCGGGATCGTTGCGACGGTTCTTCTTGGTGATGTAGTTGCGGTGCTTGCACACCTCGCACGCCAAAGTGATCTTCGGCCGTACATCTGTACTGGACGCCACGTCAGGTGCCTCTTTCTAAGTTCCTAAAAACTCGGTTGCCACAAACTCGTTCTTCTCGTATTACCTGTAGCGGTGGGGGGGCTCGATCCCCCGACCTCACGATTATGAGTCGTGCGCTCTAACCAGCTGAGCTACACCGCCCCGGATGACACAAGCGGCTCGCTTCACACGTGAAGCTTCTCCCGTCGCTCCGCTCACCCCGGTGTCCACCGAGCCCCCTAACGGAATCGAACCGTTGACCTTTTCCTTACCATGGAAACGCTCTACCGACTGAGCTAAGGGGGCGCTGCTGCCTTGCTTGCAATACTCATAGCTCTCCGCCGAGCGATGGGCATTAAAGAGGGTACATTCTCACCGTTTGCGGCGCCAAACCGCTGTTCATTGATTGAACTGGAGCTGCGAAACTCGGTGCGTTGAGAGTCCATGCCGCGGGCTCGCGCCGACCACTGCAGCACCCTCGGCGCAGAAGCGACTCCGCCGAATGCATACGCTGACCGTCATGGCTGACTCGGACCGCCTCTATTTCAAACAGCTGCTGTCAGGCCGCGACTACGCGGCCGGCGACCAGATCGCTGAGCAGATGCGCAACTTCGCCTACCTCATCGGAGACCGGGAGACAGGTGACGCGGTGGTGGTGGATCCTGCCTACGCGGCCCAGGATCTGGTGGACGCACTGGAGGCCGACGGCATGCACCTGTCGGGTGTGCTGGTCACCCACCACCACCCTGACCACGTCGGCGGTTCGATGATGGGATTCGAGCTCAAAGGCCTGGCCGAGCTATTGGAACGCGTCAGCGTGCCGGTTCACATCAACGCCCATGAAGCGGATTGGGTGTCGCAGATCACCGGGATCGCACCCAGCGAACTGACGTCTCATCAGCACGGCGACAAGGTCAGCGTCGGCGACATCGACATCGAGTTGCTGCACACTCCCGGCCACACACCGGGCAGCCAATGTTTCCTGCTCGACGGCCGCCTCGTCGCGGGCGACACCCTCTTCCTCGAAGGCTGCGGCCGCACCGACTTCCCCGGCGGGAACGCCGACGAGATGTTCCGCAGCCTGCAGGCGCTGGCGCAGCTGCCCGGCGACCCGACGGTATTCCCTGGGCACTGGTACTCCGCGGAGCCCAACGCTTCACTCTCCGAGGTCCGAAACACGAACTACGTCTACCGGGCCAGCGATCTGGACCAGTGGCGCATGCTGATGGGCGGCTGACTATCCCGTACCAAACTGCTGGTCTTGAGATATCCTCCCGATGCTCGGCGCCAGCGAAGCGTTAAGGGGAGGACCCACCGCGATGACCACACCGCAAATGCCCGCCGGTTGGTACTCCGACCCAGACGGGTCGGGCGGCCAACGGTACTGGAACGGCTCGGCCTGGACCGAACACCAGACGCCCGCACCGCAGGCTCCCCCGCCACCGCCGCCCGCGTCGGCCACGCCACCCGCGTCGGCCACGCCGTCAGAGCCGGCGAGTGCGCCCCGGGTGGGGGGCGCCCATCGCCTGTCCAAGGATCTGCCGGAACCCCCCAGGCAGCCGACCACGCCTGCCCCGAATCCGCCCAGCGGCGACCGACAGCTACTCATGCGCTACCTGGCGGTGTGCGCCGCCCTGTTGGGAGTGCTGGTCGTGGTCTCCGTCTACGCGGCGTTCTTCGCCGACGACGATTCGACGAGCATCGGCGCGTTCGACGATCAGACGACGACAATGTTCCCGACCATGAGCCCGACCACGACTGCCGACAATGGCTGGGGCGACACCGACGCCCACACTGACACCGAGGTCGAGGTCGAGGTCGAAGTCATCACGCCGACGATCCCCGAGAACAGCGACGCCTCGGACGGTGCACTGGCCTTCACAGTGGACACCGTCGAGGTCACCCCATCTGTCTCATCGCTCGAATTTCCCGTCGATAAGACCGCAATCGGTGAGTACGTGGTGGTGCACATGACGGTGACGAACACCAGCGAAGAACCGGCCACGTTCCTGGGCACCTTCCAGAAGCTCATGGCCGGCGGCGACGTGTATTCGATCGACGACGAGGCGACGTTCTACGCCGGCGGAGCGCTCGCCGAGCTGAACCCTGGTGACCAGGCAGAGGTCGCGGTGGTCTTCGACGTGCCGCCGGACACGGACCCCGAGGTCATCGAACTACGCGCGGATCCGCTGAGCCCCGGCGTCGAGGTCTCGCTGCCGTAGAAAACAATCACCGAAAGCGAAGACGGCCCGGCGGCATCCTGACAAGATCGGGAGACAGCGCACTCCGCTCAATCACGTCGGGGGGTCTTCGTGAAGAACATCGCGATGTGTTTCGATCATGGCGGTGACTGCTGCAGTTCATCAGGGGCCAAGAACGCCTCGGCGCTGGTCGCTCTGCTGCAATCTGATGACAACCAGATCGTCTGGTCCCGTTCTGACACCCACGTCACCAGCCGGTATCCCCTCGTTCGCCGGCATCGGCGATCGCATGTGCGCGCCAGTGCACGCGCATCGGTGGTCGAGGCCTACGAATTCCTGGTAGACCGCTGGGAACCCGGCGATCGCCTCTTTATCTTCGGCTCGGGCCGTGGCGCCTACTGCGCGCGGGCACTCACCCACTTGCTCGGCACGGTCGGAATACTGCGTGGACCCGACCTCGCGCAGTGGAAGGCCGCGGACCTCACAAAGTATGTTTTGTCGGCCTATGCGGTACCGCGCACCCCCCGCAGCACGTCGGATTGGCGGCGCGTCGGACGGTTGGCCGCGCACCTGTCTGGGCGCAGCGACATCGCGGTCGACGTCGACTTCCTAGGCCTGTGGGACACCGTCGCGGTGCCGGGCCTGCCCCGACCGGGCACCCCTGACCCGCTCCTCAACGTCATCGCCGCCAGGCACGCCGTCGCCATCGACGGTGGCTACGGACCATTTGACGTGCAACACCTCTCGCCGGCCGGCGACGGTGTCGAGGAGGTCTGGTTTCGCGGCGCCCACAGTGATGTCGCCGGAGGGCAGAGCGCTTGCACGCCGCTGTCGCAGATCGCCCTGGATTGGGTGCTGGACGGCGCCGTGCATGCCGGTGCGGTGCTGCAAACATCGAACCGGCTAGCGCCCAGCGCGGAGGACGCCCTCGCGGGCAGCGCGCACACAGTGTCGTTCCGGAGAGTCCCTGCAGACGCTGTGGTGCACGCCAGCGTGGAGAGCTACCTGCGGGCACATCCGTCGTATTGGCGGCGCCTGCCCGCACGCGTTGCCTGGGCCGACCCTGAGTGGGAGGCCCGCTCCGAGCGTTTGATGGATACCCCGTCAGGGGCTGAAGCCGGGCCGATGCTGGTCGGGGCGTCATGAGTAGCCGAGTACTCCTGTCCGGTCGGTGAAACCAAACCCGGCTAGGTGGCAGCCGGGGCAACGCTGTTAGGTTCGATCCGCCTCATTCGGCACGACAGGAGGACCATGACCAGCACTGTTTCCTACGCACTCGAAGACTCCGTAGCGACGATCACCCTGGACGACGGCAAGGTGAACGTGCTCGGGCCCGCGATGCAGAGCACGATCAACGAAGCGCTGGACCGGGCCGAGGCCGACGCTGCCAAAGCGGTGGTGCTGGCGGGTAACTCCCGGGTGTTCAGCGGCGGATTCGACCTGGCGGTGTTCCAGTCCGGCGACGCTGCCGCAGCCCTTGAAATGCTTGCCGGTGGCTTCGAGTTGTCGCTACGGGTGCTTACTTTCCCGGTGCCGGTGATCATCGCCGCGACCGGTCCCGCCGTCGCGATGGGCTCCTTCCTGTTGCTCTCCGCCGACCATCGCGTGGGTGCGCCGAAGTCGCGTTGTCAGGCTATCGAGGTTGCGATCGGCATGACCATCCCGATATCGGCCGTCGAGATCATGCGGATGCGGCTGACGCCGGCGGCATTCCAGCGCGGAACTGCACTGGCGTCGACGTTCGTCGGTGACGACGCGATCGCCGGTGGCTGGCTCGACGAGATCGTCGAGGCCGATCAGGTCGTCACCCGCGCACAGCAGGTGGCTCAGGAATTGGCGACAACTTTGCACGCCGGTGCGCACGTCGGCACCAAACTCAAGGCACGCCAGCCGGCATTAGACGCCATCCGCGCTGGGATCGACGGCCTGGCGACAGAGTTCACGCTGAGCTAGCGGCTTCTCGCCACTTCCCACGCCGAAATCGCCACTTCCCACGCCGAAATGGCCAC
>CAXMSM010000186.1:0-3093 GCA_964195655.1 uncultured Gammaproteobacteria bacterium
ACCTGACGGATCATCGGCGTTCCGGTGTCAAGCGCGCAGTCCGCCGGGTTATAGCCGGAGGCAAATGACGCCACTGGCAACACGGGCGTATCGAGATACGTCGTCGTACCTGGCATGTACTGGAACGTGTAGCAGAAGTTGTTGTACGCGGGATTGTACTGCGGGTCGATAATCATTGTCCCGCCAGGGCCCGGGATCGGACCCGGGTCGTTCATGCAGGTAATGTACATCGCCGGCGAGAAACCGCTCGGTGAGGGCATGTTCGCGGTGAAGGTCGACGGCACGAGCCCGTTGATGCGACCCCACTGGTCGGAAACGATGCGCGAGATCTCTTTGCCGTTGTGATCGCGGATTGAGACCGGCACGAACGGGGGCGCCCACTTCTCGCCGAATTGCGGCGAATTGATATCGTATTCCTGCGCCAGGTCGTCGAGCACCATGCCCGCGATGTGGCCGGCGATCGGCGCCCCGGTGAAGAGGAAGAAGTCCGCCGCGGCCTGTCCCTGGTCCGAGAGGATGACCTCTTTGCGGTCGCAAAGCGGCCTCAAGGAACCCGCGAACGGAGCCTCAGCCTCAGCCGCAGGGAACAGACTCAGGGTAAGGGGCACTTCACGCAATTCACCCACGCACGGCGGCTGGGCGATCCCGGGCTCGGGGCTCATCGCCTCGAGGACCATCGCCCGGTCGGGAATTATCCCATACCCGTCGGGCAGGCCCACCGGAGCGTTGGCGAAGACGTCGCCGAAGCTGACGTTGTTGTCCTCTTCTTTCATCAGGTCGTAGCCGGGTGGGGGCACCACCTCGACAATGTATTTGCCCGCCGGGATATCGTTGAAGGCGTAGCCGCCGTCAAACACGGCAGGCCGTGCCTGGTTGAAGTTGCGCAGGCCGTCGTAGCACTTGTCGAGCGGCGTCACCGGGTCGGTCGCATCGGCGCCCGGGCAGCCGGTCGGCAGGCTTTCGTCCCAGTTGTCGGTTTCGGTTTCCGCCACCAGGGCCAAACCGGTATTCGCAAAGTCGAGGCGCACGTCGTCGAACAGGACCTGTGTGTCACTAGCCGGTCCAGCGACGGTTCCAACCAGTCGAATTACCAGCAGGAGACCCAGATTCGGGTCGTCGGTAGCCGCGGTGTATTCCACGGTCGAGGTCAGGAAGCCGTTGCTCGGAGCGAGAGTATTGTCGTCCTCTGCGAGCAACTCAAATCCGGCTCCACCCATGACCCCGAACTGTACCTGGTAGCTGCCGAATACACTGCTCGCAGTGACATTCTCGCCCACCAAGACGCTCAAGCTGTAGGTTCCTTCCTGCAGGGTGTCAGCAAGCGTCTGCTGGATGCTGCCGTCAAGATTGTTATACCCGCTGATCGAATCAAGGATCAGGTAACTGTTGGAGTCCTCGGGCGCGTTAGCATCATCGCCCGGGTTGTAGATCTGGCCACCGCCCGATTTGATCCAGCCAGTCAGAGGATCGGTGCCATCGACGACGTCATCGATGATGCCGTTTGACGCAACTGGCCCAGCCGGATACTCGAAGCCCGCATTGGTTACAGCGATCGGGGCAGCTCTTGCTACCTCGCGGTAGAGGCGGACCTTGACGCCGGGTATGCCCGGCTCCCAGGGTTCGGCAGCGGCAAGCCGCGGGTCGTTCTCGGCGCGGGTCGAGGGATAGTAGACAATCCCCGAGATGCCGCCGTTTTCACCCGGTGCGTACGGGGCCTTGCCCCAGTCGAAGATGCTGGTCTGGCCGGCGAAACCCTGGAAGCCCTGGCTTAGCACGGCGCCGGTCTCGGTACGCGAGAACTCCCCGTTAGGGACGCCGGGGGCACTCTCTTGCTCCTGCGGGTACAACACACCACCACTCCCGGTCACGTCACCGCCGGCGTCGACGGTCACGGTCAGGCCGGTCGCCTTGAAGCGCGTGTAATCGACCTCGAGCACCTGCCAGTTGAAGAACGGGAAGGTCTGGTCGAAGGGCACGAAACCCTCCAGGTCGGTCGGAAACGACTGATTGACGGTGCCGTCGCGCCAGCGGAGGTTGATCGCCTGTTCCGCAACGGGCGACTCGCCGACGTCACGAATGCCATTCAGGTTCTCGTCTAGGAACACATTGTGCTCGCTGCGCGCAAACCAGTTGAAGACGGGCATGTTACCGACCATCCCGCCACCGGGCAGGCTCACGCCGCGGAAGGCGATGATCTGGTCGAGGTAGCTGTCCCAGACCACGAGCTGGTAGAGGCCATCGGGCACGCCGTCAATTGTGAAACTGCCGTCAGGTGCGGCCTGCACGGCGGCGATGTTGGCACCGATGCCACCGGCGGAGTTGAGGCCGACCCAGGCTCTGGTGTGAGCGAGGGCGTCGTACGAGCCGCTGTCCCACAACTCTTGGAGGGGTGGGCGCGACATGTGCATGTTGGTGACATTGCCGGTGACGCTGTTGCTGCCGCCTGGGTTGACCAGGTTAGCGGGGTTGACGAAGCCGACGAACACGTGCCAGGCGCCCGGTCCAAATTCCTGGAAGAAGGGGGGCTCGCCCGCCTTCACCCAGGCATCGATGACCTTGGTGCCCTCGATGGTCGAGGTCTGCGTCCAGGTCTCTGGGCCCGGAGGCGGGGTGACGATGATGCCGTACTTGGCGGGGAAGAGGTTCTTGATGAGCGCCTCGCCTGCGACCCCCGCGTCGCGGTTAGCCTGAGTGTTGGGGCAGGTGAGGATGACCCCCCTAGGCGGCGGCGTGCCGCCGAAACAGTCGAGCGAGTTCTGCAGCAGATCGCCATTGGCGTCCTGCAGCATCGTGCCAGCGGAGATGCCGTAGCGTCCGCCGGCATCCTCGAGCGTGATCGTGAAGCCACCGAGGCCGAGGCCCGCCTCGCCGCCATCGACGGCGCCGTTGGTCGGGCTGCTGTCCTCGAAGACGTAGACGCTGATCTGGGCATCAGGCAGTGGCTGGTTGTTGACGTTGACCGTCACCGCTTCGGCTGCGGGCGGGATTCGGGCCCCGCCGATCGTGTGACCCTCGCCGCTGGCCGCGTCGGCGGGCAGGACCGAGACGTAGTAGTGCCCGCTGTTGAAGACGCCGTTACCGTTGTGGTCGACG
>CAXMSM010000187.1:0-5841 GCA_964195655.1 uncultured Gammaproteobacteria bacterium
TCATCGGCGTCAGGAAATCTGCGGCCAGGTGCATGATCCACCGCAAAAATGCTTCCTCGTAGGAGCCGACAACATCGAATCGGCCCGCCGCGGTGACCGTTGAGCGCTGACCGAACGACCACACGGCCCCCTCGAATTGGCCGTCCATGATTTGTCGCAGGGCTGTGAACGGTCGGGCGAGGTCATGGCCTGCGGATTTGACGCGGTGGGCGCGACCTCCGAATCCGGGGCCCATGTAGTCGATGGGCAGCCGCTTGCCGGCTTTCTCAAAGGCCTGCCCGAGTTTGGTCTCAGTCAGGCTATTGAGCCGGTCACAGATAGAGCGGTCAATTGCTGCGTCGAACCAGACGCAGGTTCCACCGATCATGCCGGCCAACCCGACCGCTGCAAGGTCGGCGGTGGACCACTGAATGCGTTGCAGGCTGCGCCATTCTTCAAGTGCAGCAGCGAGTTCAGGCGTCAGGGCCGCGTCTAAGTCGACTTCAGTCCAGGCGTTCTCGTCGCGGAGCTGATCGTTGAAAGCCGTGAGTTCAGCGTAGCGCTGCGGGCCAGAGGCAACCGGCAAACCCGCAGCTTGCGGGTCCTCCGACAATGCGCATGCAACCGCTTCATCCATGGCGTCCAGACGCCGACGTTGGGTGTCGAGATTGCGGTCGAAATCATCGCCGGTCATGCGATCCGTTCAGGCAGGCGGTCGAGGACGACCTCAAGCGTGGAAAGAGCGTTCTTGGCGTCGGCGCGGGACTCCTTGAGCGCGGCCAACTCCTCTTTGAGCTCGCTGTTCTCCGTATTGTGTTTGCGGTTCTCCTCGGCCACCTTCGCGAGCTGCGCATTGAGCTCCACGATCCGCCCACTGAGCTCGTTGATCTTGTCGGAGAAGTCATTGATGCGGTCCTGGAGTCCTTCAGCGACTCGCCGCAACTTCTGATCACGATCCGGGGCGTCAGCGAGTACCAGCCTGGCTAACAGATCAAGTTTGATCGCATCACTTACGACCTGGCCGGTCCCGACGGGGCTGTATCGGCCGGCTGCGCCAGCGGCACCAGCGCCAAAAACGCCGCCAACCCCGGATACGAGGATCGTTCCACCAAAGATGCCGAACCCGCCCGAGGCGATGGAACCACCACCGATCGCGGCCAGGCCCGCGGATGTGGCTGCCGCGCCGGACAACCCCATGGCCGCGCCGATCGCACTGCCAATAAAGGGGGCCGCCCACCCCGCTGTGACAACTCCCAGGCCTGCCCCAACGACGGCCACGCCCGCAATCCGGCCCCACTTGATCGATTTACGGCGCAACTGCTTGAACAGTGCGTCGAACTCTTTGGTGACTGCCGCGTAATCGTCATCACTGATTCCGGCCAACTCATCGGCAGCGGTCTTCAATGCTCCCTTTCGCGCATCCACGACCCACTTGTGTTCGGGATACCAGGGGTTGAAGGTCATCAGTTCGATGAGCACGATCATGGCGCGTGACCGCCGGTCAATCCCGCCCGCGAGGCGTTCTGCAGCACCGGGATCGTAGAGCTCGGCAACCCCGACCATTTCGTCGACGAGTTACCCCGATGCGTCACAAAATCTGGGTTCTGACGCCATGGCCGCCACAAACTCAGCGTGCAAGCGCGCCAGGATCTCGCTCTTGCGCACCCTGACCTTGTCTTTGCGTTCCCTGCCGAGATCAGTTCGCATCATCTGACACTGCAGCGCGTGCAGTGTCATGACCTCGGCGGGCGACAGTTCCAATTGAGAAGCTAAACCGTCGCTATCTGGGCTCACCACAGCTGCACACTATCGGGCACTGCTGACAGAAAACGCTGCCGGTTGCGCTCACCTCCAGGTTCTTCGCGAAGACCCCGCGCCGTGCATCTCCCCCGCTCCTTCGCGCTGCGCCCCGTGGGGAACCAATCGCGGCTAAGCCCCGCTCTTCGAGAGACCTTCGAGTCATCACCGCTGTCTGACCCGGCCCCCTTCGGCTGCGCCGCTGATGGGCAGCGCGCCTGGCTCAGATGTCGTCGAGCATGTCCGCGAGGTCGTGGTCTCCGCGGTCGCGTAGCACCGTCGCCACCTCGCTTGGCCGGCACTCCAAGCCTGCGGCCAGCCCGACAACAGGATCGGACACCGAGCGCCCGAGGAGCTGCTGGACTTGCTGGGCCGCAGTGCCGGCCTGGTCGACCAGCGATACCTCAAGGGATGAGTCGTGGAGTTTGAACGTGAGGATGAGTGTGTCTGCCGTGCTCGCGCCGACCGCTACCGCGTGGGCGCGCAGGGAGCCGATGCTGACCCCGGATGTTGAGGCCAGCTTCCAGAACACTGCGGCCGTGCCGTGGGGGTTGGTGAATGTTTTTCGCTGACCGGGGTCCACTCCCGCTGCGGTGGCCACCGCTGGGTGGATGGTTTGCCCGGACCCACGAAGTAGCTCCGAGGTGACTTTCACGAGTAGCCCTATATCGTTGTCTGCGTTGCGGAATGCGCCGCGCACGGTGTTCAGCGCCGCGACGGTCGGCCATTCGTCGTCTTGAGTGCGCCGTCGCACCACCCCGTCGGTGACGATGAACTCCAGGGTTGAGAGAAATGACCTGATAGAGGTTTCTGCAATGTCGGGATAGGTGGCCAGCAGGCCCTCGATCAGGTCAGTGATTTCGGCGGTCCCGCCCGCGGTGTCGATGCGGGCACCGATCGCATGCGCGATTCCGGCGTACTCGGTGATCCCCCAGCAGCGCAGACCCCAGGTGCGGCGGCTGGCGCGAACGAATCGGTCATCCTCCGACAGTGTCCCGTTGACGGTATCCAGGCTCCTGCCGGCCTCGGCGCCGATGGTGTCGAGAATGCTCTCGGCGGTGGCGGGGGCGCCCAGGACGTGCAGGGCCGCTTCTGCCATGTTGGCGGTCGTGTCACCGGTCCAGCGCACGCAAACATCGCCGAAACTACGCAGCAGCACTTGGCTTTCCAGATAGGCGGCAGCGACACCGGCGGGCATCCCCAGCGCGGTCAAAGCCTGCAACAGCGCGTCGGCGCGAGGGGCAGAATCGTGCTGAAAGACCACATCAAGGGCAGCTTCTACTTGAGCCCGTCCCCCACGCCCTGCTGTGTTCTCCACCCACTGCCCGCATCGCATGTATGGGCCGGCGACATGCAAAAGTACCTGGGCGGTCTGACTACCGGGCTCTACTCCGAACCCGCACAGTTCCGCCTCGACCACGCCCGCAGGTAGATAGGGCCCCAGGCGCAGCCGTATCGCGTCGGCGTGTTCGCCGATCTCTCGGTGTGCCGGGTCTGCGAGCAACTCAACGAAACGCGCTTGTGCACGAGGCAGGTTGCGCTGCACCGAGACCGGGTGCACACCAAGGCACTCAGCCACCGCACGCTGCGGCAGCGGGTCGAGTGCCCACACCAGCTCCGAGAGGATCGTGCGGTCGTAGTCGGTCAGCGCTGCCACCAGCCGAGCCACAGCGGCTTTAGCCCCAACCGCCGCCGCGGCGGTGTGCTGGCTGGTGCGCACCGCGTCCTGCGCGGCGCCGATCAGTGCCCCCACAGCCACCGCCCCCAACTTGGGTCGCGCCAGCAGATCCTGGGGAGTCTGGCCGGCGACATCTGCCCACCGGGGAAACTCCTCGGCATAGGTGCTCGGACGCCGCGGTAGCCGCGCGTACGGGATAACCAGCGAGCCGACGCCGTCCAGCCCCGCCACCAGGTCCTCCAAGCGCGCCCCCAGGATCTCCGGCATACGCCACCAGCCAGATTCCAGGTGGGCATCATCGTGGGCGATCACTTCACTCATCAGCCCCTACGCCTCTCTCTCCCTGTTTCTTGGCGCTTCGTCTATCTAGCCGCGAAACGGTACGACTAGAGGAGTCGCGTCGCGGCGAAAGCGGCCGCCTCCCCTACCATTCCGTTGAATGGGTACTGACTGTGCCCATCGTTGGGACCGGGAACGGGAACACTCGCGCAGACCGGGTCACCGGGTGCGCACAACTGGATGGTCTTGGCCGCGAACAACGGGCCCACTGCAACAGCCGGCGCGCCGTACTTGAGCATGGATGGACCAGAAGGTGTTCCAAACAGCGCGACCGCGGCAACATGATCGACTGTCTCCGGCAGCAGCGGGGCGGGGACCGAATCCGCAGGTAGCCCCTCGGGGGCCACTGAGGAAGTGGCGAACCCGGCCACGACTGCGCCTTGGGAGTACCCGCCGAGCACGATCTTGGTGTTCGGGCAAGCAGCCGCCATGAAATCCACGCGCACGTCAGCGTCTCTGACACCCTCGGCGACGGTTCTGGTGAACCCCGGGCCACCATCGAAGTCACTGCTGGCGGGATAGTTAACCGCATACACCCCAACCGACTTGCCCATTAGCTGCCAGCGCAGGGAATCGACGAAGGCCTGGCCGACATTCCCAACCCCAGGCGGTTCGCCGGTACCTCGGGCGAACACCACTTCCACGTCTGGGCACGGCTGGGCGGCCGCTGACTGCAATGGTGCGTACAGCAGCATCGTCGCCGCGATCAGCATCGCAGTGGCCAGAAGACCTACGGAATCGGCGAGTCTGCGTGCGCGCACATCGGCAATCCAAATTTTCAATTTCCACCCCAGAGCGTCGTCCTGAACCAAAGCCCAGATCCTACGGCCGCAACTCCGGAGACAAGTCCGCCTAAAGCCCACCGGTTGTACTGTTGGTGAGCCGCACATCGGGCCAGCACTGGTCACAGCACACCTTGCCGTAGCGGGCGATGTGGGCGGCGTTGGTTGTCGGTTCGTCGCAGAAAAAGCAGCTCGGCGTTTTCTTCGGCGGCCCGTTCACGACTACCGGTTTAGGTGCGGGGATAGCTGTGGCCGGCGGGTTAGCCGCGGCCGCCATGCGTTGCTCGACGACCGCGCGGCTCAGTCCTTGCTCGGCGAGGATTTCATCGGCGCGGCGGTCCATCTCCTGCTCATCGGGGTCACACCGCATCCCTGATGCCACATGTTCTTCGTAGGCCTGTTGGAATGCGTGGCGCAGCGGCCGCTCAGCGGCATGCACGGGATCGGTGGCATCCCAAGCGTCTTCGAAACTGACCGCGCCGCGGGCCCGCTCGTAGTCCTCCTCGGCAGCTATCGACTCGGAGTACCGCGTCTCTAACCACTGCTCGTGGGCGGCGTCGGGATCGTCGTGGGCCTGGCGCAGTTCTTCCTCGCGCTCACACAGCACCTCGACGGACTGCTGCGACCGGGCGAAACCTGTCCGGGCGTCCCCGCTGCACCGTTTGGGGCCACCTATTTGATCGGCTGATTTACACATCCGCGAACCTCCTAATCAGGAAGTACCGGCAGCAGCACCCGATTCCGTCGCCGCCGGTCGAATCTGATCCGCAGCCGTATTGACCTTCTCCCGCGACTAAAGATCGCGGGATTCCCTATGCCGCTTGTGCGGGTGTTGCCTCCGGTCCGGAGGTGCGCGCGGGCTGGTTTGCCCGGGCGATGATCGTGTTCGCTGCCTGAATGTCCGCATGGTCTTCGTGGCCACATTTCACGCAACGGAATTCCGCTTGGCTCTTGCGGTTTTCCTTCACGCTGTGGCCGCAGTTGCGGCACTCCAGGCTGCTGAACGCAGCAGGCACATACACAAGCACTGTGCCCGACGCGGACGTTTTGTGTTCGAGCCGCTGGGCGATCAATCCCCAGCAGTTCGCGTAAATACCCCGGTTGAGGCCCGCTTTCGCGGCTTTCCCGTTCGGGAGGTATTGGCCCTCGTTGTCGGGATCGGGTTTCGGCTTCGGTGCCCGCACCATGTTGCGGGTCGGGAGTTTCTCAACTGCGACGACACCATAGGTCGCGGCGATCCTCGTCGTGGTTTTCTCGACCCAGTCT
>CAXMSM010000188.1:0-5254 GCA_964195655.1 uncultured Gammaproteobacteria bacterium
CTGAGGATTGTCGAAGAACTGCACGGGTTCGGCGTCCTCGAGGATGGCGCCGTCGGACATGAACACCACGCGGTTGGCCGCCCGACGCGCGAATCCCATCTCGTGGGTGACGACCACCATGGTCATGCCCTCGGTCGCCAGCGCCACCATCACCGAGAGCACCTCGTTGATCATCTCGGGGTCCAGGGCGCTGGTCGGTTCGTCGAACAGCATCACCTTCGGGTTCATCGCCAGCGAGCGCGCGATCGCTACCCGCTGCTGCTGACCGCCGGACAGCTGAGCTGGATATTTGTCGGCCTGGTTGGCCACGCCCACCCGCTCCAGTAGGCTCATTGCCTTCTCACGTGCTGCGGCCTTGGACATCTTGCGGACCTTCATCGGCGCCAGCATCACGTTCTCGACAATTGTCTTGTGCGCGAACAGGTTGAACGACTGGAAAACCATGCCGACATCGGAACGGAGCTGCGCAAGCTTGCGCCCCTCAGCGGGCAGCACTTCCCCGTCGATCGCGATGGAGCCCGAATCTATGGTCTCCAGGCGATTGATGGTGCGGCACAACGTCGATTTGCCGGACCCCGACGGTCCCAGAACGACAACGACCTGGCCTCTGGCGACGTCGAGGTTGATGTCCTTAAGGACATGGAGGTCGCCGAAATGCTTGTCGACCGACTTCACCGAGATCATCGGCACCGCCGAGGCGCTCTCCATGGGTGCTGACCTTACCCAGGTAACGCTCAGCCTGCCTGGAACTGGTCAATCCCCCAGATCAGGGCCTGCGGCCGCGCGTGCGTTCGCGTGTTGGGCGCACCCGTGCCGCGTCCGTAAGATAGTGGCTGTGATTTCCATGGTGACGCAGCAGGCGGGGGAGGCTGTGCCTGATCCTTGTGTCGATCGCGCCACCCGTACCTATCAGGTCCGTACCTACGGCTGTCAGATGAACGTGCACGACTCCGAGCGGCTCGCCGGGCTGCTCGAGGCGGCGGGCTACCGGCGGGCCGACGACGGCCGTGACGCCGACGTCGTCGTGTTCAACACCTGCGCGGTGCGGGAGAACGCCGACAACAAGCTGTATGGCAACCTCAGTCACCTCGCGCCCCGCAAACAGGCCGATCCCCGCATGCAGATCGCCGTCGGTGGCTGCCTGGCGCAGAAGGATCGGGAGACGGTACTGCGCAAGGCCCCGTGGGTCGACGTCGTTTTCGGGACCCACAACATCGGCGCGCTACCCGCTCTACTCGACCGTGCCCGCCACAACCGCGCCGCGCAGGTCGAAATTGCGGAGGCATTGCAGGAGTTCCCCTCTGCGCTCCCGGCTAGCCGCGAGTCATCCTACGCCGCATGGGTTTCAATCTCTGTGGGTTGCAACAACACGTGCACGTTCTGCATCGTTCCCGCACTGCGGGGCAAGGAAGTGGATCGCCGACCAGGCGACGTACTTGCCGAGGTCCAGTCCTTGGTCGACCAGGGTGTTCTGGAAATCACGCTACTGGGGCAGAACGTCAACGCCTACGGCGTGTCCTTCGCCGACCCTGAACAACCCCGTGACCGGAGTGCATTCGCCAAGTTGCTGCGGGCCTGCGGGCGCATCGAGGGACTGGAACGAGTGCGCTTCACCTCGCCGCACCCTGCCGAGTTCAGCGACGACGTCATCGCGGCCATGGCTGAGACGCCCAATGTGTGCCCGACGTTGCACATGCCGTTGCAGTCGGGTTCCGACCGCATCCTGCGCGCGATGCGGCGGTCCTACCGTGCTGACCGCTACCTGGGCATCATCGAACGGGTGCGCGCTGCGATCCCACACGCCGCGATCACCACCGACGTGATCGTTGGGTTCCCGGGCGAGACTGAAGAAGATTTCCAAGCCACACTGGATGTTGTCGCCGTCGCCCGATTTTCCACCGCGTTCACCTTCCAGTACTCAAAGCGGCCTGGGACGCCGGCCGCAGATCTGGAGGATCAGGTGCCCAAAGCCGTTGTGTCCGAGCGTTACCAGCGGTTGATAGAACTCCAGGAGCGAATCTCGCTCGAAGAGAATGTCGCTCAGATCGGGCGCACCGTCGAATTGCTGGTCGCCACGGGAGAAGGGCGGAAAGACGCCAGCACCGCCAGGATGTCAGGGCGGGCGCGAGACGGCAGGTTGGTGCACTTCGCTCCGGGGGACTTCGCGCTCGGGGACGCTGATCAGGTCCGGCCCGGTGATGTCGTCATCACCACCGTCACCGGTGCCGCGCCCCATCACCTGATCGCCGATGCGGAGTTGGTCGAACACCGCCGTACGCGCGCAGGTGACGCCCACGCGGCAGGGGAGAAGCCCCGCACAGGTGTCGGGTTGGGGATGCCCGGATTCGGCGTGCCTAGCCCTATTTCGTCGGTTGAGCCCGCGACCAGCGGGTGTGCACGATGAGCCCAGAATCTCGTGGCGGGAAAGAGTTCGAGCACTTCAAGAGTGACCTCGAAGCCGCTGAGCGGCGCGTAGCACGCGAGATAGATCCCGGTACAAGGGCGTTGACCATCGCGATCTTTGTGTTCGTCCTGCTGGTGACGCTCGTGCTGCCGCACACCGGTGGCGCCAGGGGCCTGGACGTGCTGATCGGCTCCGATGTTGCGATCAGCAACGGGGTCACGTTGCCGTCGCGGGTGTTCACCTGGATCGCGCTCGTCTTCGGTGTCGGTTTCTCGATGCTGGCGTTGGTGACCCGTCGCTGGGCGCTGGCCTGGATAGCCCTGGCCGGCTCGACGGTGGCGTCGTTCCTGGGAATGCTGGCGGTGTGGTCGCGCCAGACCGCCTTCGAGCCGTACCCGGGCCCCGGAGTCGGGCTGATCCTGGCCTGGCTAGCCGTGATCATGCTCGCCTACAACTGGGCTTGGGTGGTGCTGACCCGCACTGCGCTGCAGCTGGCGACCGAAGAGCATCGTCGGCGCTGGGTCGCCGAACGCCAACACAAGGGCGTGCTCGACCGCTTCGGTGGCGACGAGGAGACCGGGCCGGAGAAATCCTGACCGGTTAACGCTTCTTGCTGAGCGCATTGGCGGCGGTGTCGGCCCATTGACGCCACTGTTCGGCGCTGGCCTGTGCCTGCTCAGCATCCTTGGTGCGGCCGGCGGTCGCGGCCTTCTCCGCCTGGCGTTCGAACTGCTCGGCGCGTTCACGGAACTGGTCTGCCCGGGCTTTCGCCTCGGGATCTACTCCGCCGGTCGGAGTGTCGCGGATCTTCTTCTCGACCGCGCGCAGCCGGCGCTCCAGGTCCCCGCTGCGTTCGCGAGGAACCTTGCCAATCGTGTCCCACTTGTGGCCGATGCCGCGCAGTGCGGCCCGGGCGGCGTCCATGTCAGTTGGGTCGAGCTTCTCTGCCTCGGTGAGAAGTGCCTCCTTGGCCTCGGCGTTGGCGCGAAACTCCGCGTCGCGCTCAGTAGTGGCCGCGTTGCGGGCGGAGAAAAACGTGTCCTGGGCGGACTTGAACCGATGCCACAGAGCGTCATCGACGTCCTTGGCGGCCCGACCCGCTGCTTTCCATTCGGTCAGCAGAGCACGGAACGTTGCCGAGGTGGGACCCCAGTCGGTGCAATCGCACAGTTCCTCCGCGCGCACGCACACTGCTTCCTTGGCTTGCTTGACGCCGACGCGCTCCCGGTCCAGTTCGGCGAAGTGTGAGCCACGGCGCCTGTTGAATGTCTCGCGAGCTGCCGAGTACCGCTTCCACAATGCATCGTCGGTCTTGCGGTCCAGGCCGGTGACCGTCTTCCATTCATCGAGGATTGCCCGCAACCGGTTCCCGGCGGACTTCCATTGCGCGGAGTTGGCCGCCAACTCCTCAGCTTCGGCCGCGAGGGCTTCCTTGCGCGTGGTCTGTTCGGCGCGGGCCTCGTCGCGCTTGGCCTTCTCCGCGGCAGAGGCGGTTTCGGCGTGCTCGACAATCGTCTGGAGACGGGCGGCGAGGGCGTCGATGTCACCCAGTACGTGCGCCGTCGGCAGGCTCTCAGCCAGCGCGAATGCGGCTGCGCGGATCTTGCGGGCATCGCCGACTCCCGACGCCAGCCGCTGCTCGAGGAGCAGCACTTCGGTGTGCAAGTCGTCGAAGCGTCGACCGAAATGCCGGTATGCGGCCTCGGTGTCGCCGGCCTGCCACGATCCGATATTGCGCTCACCGGAAGATGTGATCAGCCAGACGGTGCCGTCCGAGTCGACGCGTCCGAAGCGGTGGGGATCACTGTCGGGGACGGTGCTCACAGTCGCCGCTTTGGCTGAGGCCCTGGAACCCGGCTTCGGCCGTATCGAACCCGGCCCCGGCCGTATCGAACCCGACCCGGGGCGCTCCGGGCCAGGGTCCGGCGTC
Organism: uncultured Gammaproteobacteria bacterium; assembly: GCA_964195655.1. Taxonomy (GTDB): domain Bacteria; phylum Actinomycetota; class Actinomycetes; order Mycobacteriales; family Mycobacteriaceae; genus Mycobacterium. The sequence goes on from CAXMSM010000188.1 coordinate 4,335, forward strand.
GCGGCGTGGTGTTGGGAGTCCTGTGGACCGCCTGGTTCGGTGATCGTCATATCCGTTTCCTCATGCCCTCCGCGCGGAACTCCGCGCACCTGCCGCGCAACGCGGCGCCTGGTAGCTGACTCAACGCTGAGAGCTATCGGACGCTATCGAACGTTGTAGTTGTCATTGAAACAGGTCGCCGGGCACTACGCCCACGCCTTTGATGCGGGGTATCTAGGCTCGGGGCGAAAAGCCTGCGAGGTGGTTGATGGCGAAGGCGGATATCGCCGTGCTGTTGGCACTCGCGGCTGCCTTCTTCATTGCGGTCGGCAATGTCGTCCACCAGCGCTCCGCCCAAGAGGTGACCGATGAGCGGTTCGTCGGACCACGATCAAAGGCGAGAGTTAGTTTGGTGGCGTGCTGAGCGCTATCGCTATCGTGCCATCTGCGCCTGTAATGGTCCCCGAGCTCGCTGCCAAGGCTGCCACCGAGACCGCGGACCTGCGTGCCGCCGCGCTGTCAGCGGTGGCTGCCCTGCCGTCGCGTTGGATCGGCGTGGGCGTCGCGGAGACCGACAGCGTCGCCGGCCCCGACTCGGTCGGTACCTTCGCGGGCTACGGCGCCGACGTCCAGGTCGGACTTTCCGGCGGTGCGATCGGAAACGGTGCCGTCGCGGCCGATCGTTCCCCCACGCGGTTGCCGCTGTGCGCGCTGATCACGGCATGGCTTCTCGGGGTCGCACAACCTGAGGCCGACGCTGAAGTTCGTGTCTACCGCTGCGACCACGGCCCTGCCGCAGCCCTGGCGTTCGGCCGGCTTCTTCGCGCGGAGGTCGATGCCGCCGACGAAGCCGTCGGCGTGTTGGTCGTGGCCGACGGCGCGAACACCCTCAGCCCACCGGCGCCGGGCGGCTACGACCCAGATTCGATTCCGGTGCAGGC
>CAXMSM010000189.1:0-8816 GCA_964195655.1 uncultured Gammaproteobacteria bacterium
GCCGTCGCAACGGTACGGCGACCACAAGGGGGTATTGAGATGGTCTGCATCATCCGCAACGTCGCAGCTGCTGCTGCGATTGCGCTTGCGCTGCCGGCTTGTGGCTCCGACAAGGCTGCCGAGTCCGACGCCACCAACAGCAGCAGTGCCGGCACCAGCACGAGCACTGAGGCCGCCACGTCTGCAGTGGCCGCGGTGGATGACGAGCAGCAGATTCGCGATCTCGTTGCTGCTCAGATGGAAGCTTTTTCAGCGGGGGATTGGGACGCGTTGGCGGAGCTGACATGCTCGGAGTACCGGGAGCAGGCACGCGACCCGGGGGCATTCATGGTGCCGCCGATCGATCCGTTCGGAACGCGCCAGCAGATCGCCACGCTGTCCGTCCCACAGGTTTCCGAACGACTCGCCGAGCAGTTCGGCGGTGGCGTTCCGCCCGCCACTCTCGACCGGGTTTCCCAGGCGATCGTCGACTACGATGAGCCGGCCTACCGGGCTGCGATGCTGGATGCGGTTTCGGAATCCACCTCGGTGACTGTGGATCAGGTCGAGAATATCGAGATCACTGGTGATAACGCTACAGCCGTCATCACCAGCACTCGTGTGATGGGCGACGATGCTCCCCAGACCAATACCGGCGCCACCCCGTACGTCCGCGAGGACGGTGTGTGGCTGGACTGCACCGACCCGACGGGTGCCTCCTGACCGCTTCCGCCGCCGGCTTCGCACGATGACGGTCTTTGCTCCGGTGATGCAGACCGCGAGCCTGGCTGCCTTGGCTGACCTGTTCGCCGTGGTGGTTGCGGGATCCGCCGACATTCCCGACTAGCCTTCCCCTATGCGGATGTCGGCCAAGGCGGAGTATGCCGTTCGGGCGATGGTTCAGCTGGCCACTGTCGACGATGGCACTCTCGTCAAGACCGAGGACCTTGCGAAAGCCCAGGGCATCCCACCGCAATTCCTCGTCGACATCCTGTCGGACCTACGTAATGATCGGCTGGTGCGTAGTCACCGCGGCCGCGAGGGCGGATACGCGCTCGCCAGGCCTGCCGCGGACATCGGCATCGCCGACGTCTTGCGCTGCATCGACGGGCCGCTGGCCAGCGTGCGCGACATCGGACTGGGCGACCTGCCCTACTCAGGTCCCACGGCGTCGCTGACCGACGTGTGGCGGGCCCTGCGCGCGAGCATGCGTTCGGTGCTTGAACAGACCACCCTCGCCGACGTCGCCGCCGGCGCACTGCCCGGGCATGTGCAGGTCCTAGCCGACGCTTACCGCGGCCAAGAGGAGGAGCGCGGTCACTCAGTCGGTTAGAGGGGTCGCCGGCCAGCGCGCATTGAATGCCATTTTCGGTGGCGGCCCGCGGCTGCCGTGATACGAAAAGCCGGTGGCCTTCGATTTTCGCGACCTCGCTGTCCCGGTACTGGTCGCTCCTATGGCGGGCGGGCCTTCCACTCCAGAGTTGGCTGCGGCCGGGACCGACGCCGGTGGACTGGGGTTTGTGCCAGCCGGCTATCTGACTGCGGAGGTGTTCGCCGAGCGTTTGGCAACGGCGCAGCGGCTGACCACGGGGCCGATTGGCGCCAATCTCTTCGTGCCGCAACCCAGTGCGGGCAGACCCGCCGCCATCGCGGCCTATGCCGCCGCGTTGGCGGGTGAGGCGAAACGCTACGACGTCAGCCTCGGGGAACCTCGCTTCGACGATGACAGCTGGGCTGCCAAGCTCAAGGTGCTACTGGAGCTGCGGCCGGCGGTGGCATCGTTTACCTTCGGTCTGCCGAGCGCCGACGAGAGGCGACGACTCACCGATGTGGGCGTCGCCACCGTCGGCACAGTGACCACGCTGGCCGAGGCCCGGCTCGCAGCCGAGTGTGGCGTCGACGCCATGGTTGCGCAGGGCCCATCGGCGGGTGGGCACCGCGGCACCTTCGACGCGGCTGCGCAGCCGTCGGAGGAACCGCTGGATGAGCTGTTGGCCTCGATCGTGGCCGATTTCGACATTCCGGTGGTTGCGGCTGGCGGGCTGATGGACGGTGGCGATGTGCGACGTGTGCTGCAGTCGGGGGCGGCGGCCGCCCAGCTGGGGACCGCGTTCCTGCTCGCCGATGAAGCCGGAAGCAACACCGTGCACCGGGCAGCGCTGCAGGATCGACAGTTCACTGAAACCGTTGTGACGCGGGCGTTCTCAGGCCGCTATGCGCGCGGTTTGCGCAACCGATTCCTCGACGACCACGGGGCCGATGCGCCGTTCGGGTATCCCGAGGTCCACTACCTGACCAGCCCGCTGCGTGCCGCATCGGTGCGTGCGGGTGATCCGCACGCGGCCAGCCTTTGGGCGGGCACTGGATATCGAAGGGCTCAGCCGGCGCCTGCGGCCACGATCGTCGAGACGCTGACTCGGTGAAGCTGAGCCTTCTTCTCCGCCAGCGCGCGCGTCTGTGCGCCGGCACACCGTAATTGGCGGCATTTCACGCACGCTCGCCGATGGCCATCGCGCCCGTAGTGGCCATAATGTCTCCATGACGGCCGATACCTCCAGTGACAGACCGACGCTCGTGAGCTACCTCGGGCCGAACTGGTTCGCGTCGGTGATGGGAACGGGCATCGTGGCCACGGCGGGCGCGACGCTCCCCGTGCACGTCCCAGGGCTGCGGACGTTCGCGCTGGTGGTGTGGGTGGCCTCGGCGGTGTGGCTGGTCCTGCTGACGGCGGCGATGGTCGCCCATTGGCTGCGCAACCCCACAGTGGCACGCAGTCATGTCCGCAATCCGCAGATGGCGCACTTCTATGGGGCCGCCCCGATGGCGCTGCTCACCGTCGGTGCCGGGGCCCTGCTGGTCGGCAGAGATCTGATCGGTGAACGTGCGGCGGTCGATCTCGCATGGGTGTTGTGGACGGTGGGCACGGTCGGCGGCCTGTTCACCGCGATGAGCATTCCGTTCCTGATGTTCACCCAGCACCGGGTCGAGGCCGACGCCGCGTTCGGTGGCTGGCTGATGCCGGTGGTACCGCCCATGGTGGCGGCCGCGACGGGCGCGCTGCTGATCCCACACATGGTGCCGGGAACCGGCCGGACAACGATGCTCTACGGCTGCTATGCGATGTTCGGCATGTCGCTGGTCGCCTCGCTGATCATCATCACCATGGTGTGGAGCCGCCTTGCGCTCTACGGCACCTCCGGAACTGCCCGGGTGCCCACTCTGTGGATCGTCCTGGGACCGCTGGGGCAATCGATCACCGTGGTTGGGCTTCTCGCTACCGACGCGGCCCTGGCAGTCGACGAGACCGTGGCCGACGGGATGAAGGTGTTCGCGATCCTCTACGGGGTTCCCGTGTGGGGCTTCGCCGTGCTGTGGATCGCCCTGGCCACGGCGCTGACCACGCGGACGCTGCGGCGTGGAATGCCGTTTGCGCTGACCTGGTGGAGCCTGACGTTCCCGGTTGGCACCTTCGTCACCGGGACGACTCAGCTGGCTCTGCACACCGGCCTGCCGGTGTTCCGGATTGCGGCCGCGATCGCCTATGTCGTGTTGCTGTGCACCTGGGTACTGGTGGCGGTGCGCACATTCCGCGGCGGCCGGAAGGGCGTGCTGTTCGCCACACCCGCCGGCGGCCCGATCCGAGCGCAGAAGGACCCGCCCGCCACGGATCCGGCGCGCTGACAGACCCAACAGGGTCACCGAGCGCGCCCGATCCGGCGGACATGCCAGAATCGCGGGCGTGCGTATCGGGATGACCTTGCCGGTCATGGAGCCCAACCTTGACGCAGCGACGTTGAAGGATTGGGCGCTTCTCGTCGACAGCGGTCCGTTCTCGTCGCTGTGCTGGGGCGAACGCATGGCCTTCGACAATCCCGAGAGCCTGACGTTGCTCGGTGCGCTGGCCGCCTGGACGGACCGGGTGCAGCTGGTAACGACTGTGCTCATCCCGCAGCTGCACGATCCCGTGATGCTCGCCAAGGCGCTGGCCACCGGCGACATGCTCAGCGGTGGTCGGCTTACCGTCGGTTTCGGCGTGGGGGGTCGCCAGGAGGACTACCGCGCTGCCGGGGCGGACCTCGCCACGCAGACGATGCGCGATATGGCCGACCGCGTGGCGATAATGAAGCGTGTGTGGTCGGGCGAGAAGGTGACCGACTCGAGGCTGCCCGTTGGCCCGCCGCCGCGCCAGGCCGGCGGCCCAAAGCTGATGGTGGGCACGATGGGGCCAAAGACGATGCGCCATGCGGCCGGCTGGGCCGATGGGCTCGTGGGCACCACCCTCGACCTGGATCTCGACAAACAGAACGAGCTATTCGATGTGGCACGCGGCGCGTGGCGGCAGGCTGGCAAGACGGCACCGCACCTCGCGACGTCGTTCTGGTTCGCGATCGGTGACGGCGATCAGCCACGCGCACAGGTTCGTCGGCACCTGCTGCGTTACCTGAACTGGGTACCGCCCGAGATCGTCGATGCCATGGCTCCGACAACCGGCTGGGCAGGTACCGAGGACGAGCTGCGCGCGGTGCTGCGTCGGTTTTCTGACATCGGTACCGACGAATTACACCTGATACCTACGAGTTCGGACATCGATCAGGTGCGTCGAGTGGCCGACGTTGCCAAGGAGTTCGAGTAGGCGAACGCGCCGCAGCACATCGCATGGGCCACAATCTTCAGACATGACAAACAGCTGGGGTGATCGCGCCCAATGCGTATGGGACTCGGTGATCAAGCATTCGCCGGCGCCGCTGGCCGATCCCGACGCGTACTCCGTCGGCGCGGTCGCGCAGATGCTCCGCGAGATCGGCATCGCACTGCTGGAGGTCCAGGTGCCCAGCGGAGTCGTGGAAACCCGGCTGATGCACATCGCCGCGCGATATACCACCGAGCCTGTGCAGATCGTCGCGCTGCCGACGGTCTTGATCGTCCAGGTGGGCAGGACCGTGCACGAGGTAGCGGCGTCGATGCGCGGGACCACCCGGCTCGACCGGGCCGGCAAGGTCGACGCCATCACCCGGCTCGCCGAAGCTGGAGCCGTGACACCGGCCGATGCCATCCGAGACATCACCGCGGCGCGCTCGGCAAGACCCCGCTTCGGCCCCTTCGCCATCCTGATCGGCTACGTCCTCACGACGTTGGGGTTCGGCATCGTGATGAATCCCGCGTGGACGGCGTTGTGGGCCTATGTGTTCCTCGGCGCGGTGGTTGGCGCCATCGTCGTCGTGGCCGGACGCCTGCCGGCGCTCGCCGCGATCGTCCCGCCGCTTTCGGCAGCAGTGGTGACGATGTTGGCCACCTGGTTCGTTGCAGCCGCGGCCGGCGACGAACTGCTGAGGATCATCGCACCGGCTCTGGTGGCCACCCTGCCGGGGCTGGCACTGACGATCGGCGCCATGGAACTGGCCGGAGGTGCGGTCGTGTCGGGATCGAGTCGCCTGGTATATGGCGTGGTGCAGTTGATGCTGTTGGCATTTGGCGTCGCGATCGGCCTCGCCATCGCCGGAGAGGTAGCGCCGCACGAGACGGCGACCAGGATGGGTCCGCTGTCCTTCTACGTGGCCATCCTCGTCATCGGAGTGGGGCTCTACATCTACCTCTCGGCGCCGCGCGGATCCCTGATCTGGCTCATCGCCGCCGTCGCTGTGGCGCTGATCGGCCAGAAGGTGGGTGGCCTGTTCCTGTCGTCGGCACACTCAGGCGCACTGGGCGCTCTTCTAGTCGTCCCGTTCGCTGTGGTTGCGGCCAAGATGAAGACGGCGCCGCCCATGTACGTCATGCAGCTTGCGGCGTTCTGGGCGCTGGTACCCGGAGCGCTGGGCTTCGAATCGATCAGCGCAGCGGCAACGAATAGATCACTGGACGCCAGCACGCTGGTGAGCACCCTCGCCGCGGTCTTCTCGATCGCGCTCGGCACCCTGGTCGCCTGGAGCTTCTACGACACCGTGAACTCCCGCTCCAAGAGGCAGATCTGAGAGATCTATTCGGGACGGGGGCCTACCTGCCCTAGTGTTTGGGTCTGTGTGCACCCGTGTGTTGTGGAACTCCAATGACTTTGCCGTATTGACCGGCCGCAGCATGGACTGGCCCGAATCCACCGAACCACTGATCGTGGCCTTCCCCCGCGGCAGGAAACGCGACGGGGGGGCGGTGGCCGGGGCCGACGTGGTCTCGGGCAACGGGCTCAGCTGGACCAGCCGCTATTCCAGTCTGGTAACCAGCACTTACGGGATCGGTGGCTTCGACGGGTTCAACGAAAAGGGGCTGGCCGCGCACGCGCTCTACCTGCAGTCCACCGACTACGGAGTCCGCGATTCGGCGAAGCCAGGCCTGCACGCCGGGATGTGGCTGCAGTACCTGCTGGATCAGGCCGCCTCGGTGTCCGAGGCGCTAGCGCTGATGGACGGGCTCGACGTAGTGCTCGTCTCCGTGCACGGCCATGATGCGACGATCCACCTCGCATTGGAAGACTCGACCGGCGACTCGGCGATCGTAGAGTTCGACCATGGCAAGCGCGTCGTGCACCACGGCCGTGAATTCACTTTGATGACAAACGATCCCACCTACGACGAGCAGCTGAAGTTGTTGTCCGCGCAGGACTTCTCGAATCCGTCGAAAGATGTACCGCTGCCGGGCAACGTCAACGCCGTCGACCGATTCCAGCGCGCGGCGTACTACTCGGCGTTGCTTCCCGAACCGCAAGATGCACGCCAAGCCGTCGCCGGCGCGTTGGCGGTTCTGCGCAACGTATCCGTGCCGTTTGGTGCGCCCTACGGTGAGTTCGGCGTGTACAACACCGAATACCGGACGGTGTGTGACCTGACCAACAGAATCTACTACTTCGAGTTGACCACCAGTCCGAACATCATTTGGGTTAAATTCGACGAACTCGAGCTTCCAGACGGGGGAGAACCGCTGGTCGTCGACCCCTTCGACGACACGATGGTGGGTAATGTGACCGCCCGGATGTCGCCTCAGCAGATCGGGTTCTGAACCGGGTGGCTACTCCTGGCATGATGGGACCCGGCTGAATTCGACGTTCCCTGCGCCGCTCAGTGTCTAGACGGCGACGACCTCGTAGTCGCCGAGTTGGCCCATCAGTAGCTGCAACTGGTCCTGCGACGAACCGAGGGTGTGCTCGATAGCGGTGAGTCGGGCCGCGTAGTGCCCGACCGGGTATTCGTCGGTCACTCCGATACCACCGTGCAGCTGAATCGCCTCCTGGCTGATGTGGCGCCCCGAGCGGCCGATCTGTAGCTTCGCTCGCGAGGCGATGGTCGGATCGAGGTTGCCGTCGGCGATCGACATCGCCGAATACAGCGCCATACTGCGGGCCAGTTCGAGTGAGACGTACATGTCGGCGGCACGCTGAGTGAGCGTTTGGAACTTGCTCAGTGTGACCCCGAACTGCTTGCGCTGGGTGAGGTACTCCGCCGTCAGGCGCAGGGCTTCCTCCATGGCGCCCAGCGCTTCGGCGCACAGGGCCGAAGACACCCGCACCAGTGCGGCGTTGATCGCGGTCGAGGCGTCGACAGGCTCACCGAGAGGTTCGGCGGCCACCTGCTCGAAGTCGATCTGGGCACCGCGCTGACCGTCGAAGGTTCGGTACGGCTGCTTGCGCGCCGCCGCCGCATCGACGAGGAATAACCCGGTGCCGCCAGCCGGCAACGCAGCGCTGACCACCAGTGTGTCAGCGCAGTCGCCGGCGAGGACCGGATTCTTGCGCCCGCTCAGCATCCACGAATCACCCTCGCGCGTCGCCTTTGTCGTCACCTCAGCGGTCGGCAACCTCATCCCCGGTTCCGAATGCGCGAACGCCAGTAGCCGCTGACCCGCCGCAACCTCATCGAGCATCGCGCGCTGTGCGGCGGTGCCCACTTCGGCGATCAACGCACCCGGGCCCAACGCTGCGTGCACAACCGGCTCAGGCGCCAGGCGTCGTCCGATCTCGGTCAGTACCACCTGGATCTCGATCTGGCCGCCGGTGTCTTCGTCGAGCCCCAGGCCGAGAATCCCGATTTCGGCGAGCTGGTTCCACACCTCGCGGCTCCAGCCCAGATCAGTTTCGACGACCTGCAGTCGACTCTCGGAGTCATAGGTCCGCGATAGCACGTCGCGGGTGGTGTCGCGCAGCAGGACCTGCTCTTCACTCAATTGAAAGTCCATATTTTTCTGGCCCTATCTCACAGTCCGAGAATGGTCGACGCGATGATGGTTCGCTGCACTTCGTTACTACCGCCGTAGATGGACGTCTTGCGGTAGTTGAGGTAGCGGGGTGCGCTGTGTTGTGCCCACTCCGGCGAGGCGATGCCGTCGCCCGCGTCGAACGGCAACGCGTCGGGCCCGGCAACCTCCATCAGCAGCTCGGTGGCGAGCTGCTGCAGCTGGCTACCGCGGAGCTTCAGCACCGACGAGGCGGGGTTCGGTTTACCACCCGCCGAACCTGATGCGACCCGCATCTGTGTCAGTTCCAGTGCAACGATGTCGTTTTCGGCCTCGGCCAGCCGCGCGGCGAACAGCGGGTCGGCAAGCAGGCCACTCGCGTGGGCGATCTCCTTGATCTCGGCGAGGCGGAGCTTGGTGCGTCCGACCTGGGCGATGCCGTTGCGTTCGTTGCCCAGTAGGAATTTCGCGTACGTCCAGCCCTGGTTCTCCTCGCCGACGAGTTGATCGGCGGGTACTCGGACGTCTTCGAAGAAGACCTCGTTCACCTCGAAGCTGCCGTCCACCAGTTTGATTGGCCGCAGGGTAATGCCAGGGGTATTCATGTCGATGAGCAGGAAAGAAATGCCGGCCTGCTTCTTCGGGGCGTTCGGGTCGGTGCGGACCAGGCAGAAGATCCA
>CAXMSM010000190.1:0-4360 GCA_964195655.1 uncultured Gammaproteobacteria bacterium
AGCGTGAACGACCGTTTGATCGACGAGATGATGTCGCGGCGTTCCAGGACGATGGCCGCCGGCGCGAACGTGAGCATTGTGCCCAGGTAAATGAGTGCCGTGATCAGCGCAAACACCAGCGGGGCGCCGACCAGGAAGGCAAAGAGCCCGTCAGCGGCAACCGCGACAACCGCGATGATCAGAACCACGACCGCGATCAACACGATCGCGCCGATGGTCTCCAGCAGGGTGAACCCGAGCAGCGCCCACAGTCTGGGTCGGAACCGCCGCCAAGCTTCCCCGATCGTGATTCCAGCGCCGAACACGGCGCGACCGACCACGACGGTCAGCAGGCCGCTGAGAAGGATCGCCGATAGAAAGCTCGACACCGATGTCGCGGCACTCGATGCCCCCCAGCTCAGCACCATCTCGGCGGTGGGCTCGTCGCTGTCCATGGCCTGGGCCAACTGTCCGGTGAACGCGAACGGCAAGAGCGACAGCATCAGCGTCAGGACCTGCGCCCCGACCACGACGATGGTCGTGAGACCAAGCGTGGCTTTGGGATTCGCCCGGATGTATGCGACTGCCCCGTTGAATATGTCGGACAAAGTCAGCGGACGCAGGGGAACGACGCCGGGTTTGATGGCCGGCGGAGGTGCGCCGTAGCGCGGTGGCGGGTAGCCGGGTGCGCCGTAACCCGGTGGTGGGTAACCGGGTGCGCCGTAACCCGGTGGTGGGTAGCCGGGTGCGCCGTAACCCGGTGGTGGGTAGCCGGGTGCGCCGTAACCCGGTGGCGGGTAACCGGGTGCGCCGTAACCCGGTGGACCGTAGCCCGGCGGAGCGCCGTAAGGGGACGGATAGCCGGGGGGTGGGCCGCCGGGTGGACGGGCTCCCGCCGGTCCAGAGCCGCCAGCGCCGTAGGTCACGGTCACCATCTTGTCAGGTCATGATCACGATCCTGTCGATCGCCGCTGGAATCGACGACGTCAGCCACTCGAGGCGCCCGACGTTGATCAGAGTTCCGGCCCGCATATCCTCTGCTAGGCGTGCTGACTGGATAGTCGCGGGGGCGCCCGGAGAGGAACCTCATGACCTTGCTCTACCTAGCCTGCGCGATTCTTTGCGAAGTGGCGGCCACGCTTTCGCTCAAGGGTTCTGCCACCGTGCCCATGCTGTACGTGGTGGTCGTCGTTGGATACCTCGCAGCCTTCGCCTTCCTGACCGTCGTCCTCAAACGGGGGATGGGACTTGGTGCGGCATATGGAATTTGGGCTGCGGCGGGCGTTGCTCTCACCGCGGGTTTGGCCGCGCTGATCTTCGGCGAGGCGTTCACGGTAGTGATGGCTATCGGACTTGTCTGCATCGCTGCGGGCGTGCTACTGGTCGAAACCGGCGCCCGCTCTCACCGAGCTGATACCGTCGCTGCCCCGACGGTGCACTGATCGAATGCAGTACATATTTTTGTTCGGCGCAATCGTCTGTGAAGTGATCGCCACGCTGTCGCTGCGGGTCGCCGCGACCGGACGTGCCGGTTTCTATGCGGTAGTGGCGGTCGGCTACCTGCTCGCCTTCACGATGCTGGCGGGTTCGCTGCGTCTGGGGATGCCACTCGGCGTCGCGTATGGAATCTGGGCCGCAGCGGGTGTGGCACTTACCGCCGCCGCGTCGCGGTACTTTTTCAACGAGCGGCTGACCCGCAGGATGATCGGCGGGATCGGGCTCATCTTGGTTGGCGTGCTACTCGTCGAACTCGGGGCTGGGCACTAGGCGCGCGCCTCGCCGAAGCCGCGTGGAAGACGCGAACCTGCTTAGAAGACGCGGATCCAGTCGACGAGCATCTCCGCCGGGTAGGAACCCCCGGCGGGCTCTCGGCCGCCCGAACCGCCGACCGCAATATTGAAGACCGGTGCCAATGTGTAGCCGGGATCGTTGAACGGCCAATCCGGGATCGAGTTCGCCGGAACCTGGAAGTAGGGTTCCATGCCGGGCTGGTAGTCCTTCCAGAAATACATTCCGCTCGGAAGCCAGGTCATCCGCCACCGGTGCCAGGCGTTGTCGATGGAATGCGGGTCGGTGGCAAACGAGGTGCCGTCCAGCCTGGCGTGCACAGTGGTTCCGGACGGCCAGTCGCGGTTGCCGTACCACTCGACCAGATCGATTTCCCCACCGCGAACGGGATTGTCGTTCAACAGCCAGAAGGCGGGCCAGGCGCCGTCGGTCAGGCAATTGAGCTTGACGCGGGCCTCCCAGGTGGTTCCGATGGCGCCACGCCACAGGCCGACAACCTTTGCGCTGGCGTACTTCTCCTGGATGTTCTCGCCGGGGCCTCGTGTGGCCCGGATGACAAGGTTGCCGTTGCCGTCCTGGAATACGTGTTCTTGGTCGGTGACGTAACGCCCCATGTTGATGGGCTCATCCCAGATAACCGGGTTCTTGATCATCTCGCGTTCGGGAACGAGGAACCACCACGCCGGGTCCGGCGGTGTGCCTGCGGGTCCGTTGAACTCTTCCTGGAACAGGAAGACCGGATCCGGGTTGGCAGCTTCGGGCGCCTGCTGGCCCGGTCCGGGAACGCCGGGAGCTCCTGGTTCGGGCGGAAAATCGCCGACCATCGGTTGGGCCTGGGCAGTGGGCAATGGCAGCGCGGCAGCCGCCGCGCCGAAGCCCATCATCAACATCGCGCTGCGGCGATCCATATTCGGCACACGAGCACCATAGACAATCGCGGCGGTCATGTCCTGGGGTGGGATGCAAAAAGTGGAGTGTCCATGCCGCTGCAGTATGGAGACTTGTCGAGTCGGCTCCCGTGGTGAACGCGGTCAGCCCGTGGTCAAATCGTCCAATTAGGTTATCTCACCTGCGAAAACGCTGGTCGGGGTGGCGGGATTCGAACCCACGACCTCTTCGTCCCGAACGACGCCGCCGTGCTGGAAATGGGCGACGCCACCCTGAAGAAGATGACCCGCGAGCTGGTCGAGGCGGTCCGCTCCAGCGCGACGATCGACTGGAACCTCAAGGACAGCGTCAAGGCCGCCATGCGCTCTAAGGTGCGGCGACTGCTAGCCAGGTACGACTATCCACCCGACCATGAGGAGAGGGCGATCGAGTTGGTGCTCCAGCAGGCCGAGCTGTTCGCTAACAACGATGCGGCCTGATGTTCCGCTCTAGAAAGGACGGTACTAAGAAGTGACATGCGCGTGGGTTGTTCGTTCTGGTCGACATGGTGAGCGTGACGCCTGGGCATTGCGGTCAGGCTGTTCGGGCGGAGGCTGGGTTGAAGTCCCTGATCTGACGCCGTACTCCACGCGCGACGAAATAGCGCAGGTTGCGGTCGAAATCTACAAGGGGGCTTCCGACTCCAAGATTGCAAGTGCTGCCGGACAACTCTGGGCGCTCCGAGGTCGGATCAAAGCGGGTGATCTCATGGTGCTGCCCTTGAAGACGACCAAACAGATCGCCTTAGGTCGGGTCACCGGTGCGTACGAATACCGTGCCAACGAGCAGGACCCCACCAAGCGGCACACGGTCCCCGTTGATTGGCAGCGGGTCGACCTACCGCGCTCGGCTGTCAAACAAGACTTGCTGTTCACCCTCGGTAGTTTGTTGACAATCTTCAGCCCCAGCAAGAACCGTGCGGTCCCTCGTTTGGACTCCCTACTGACCAGCGGCGTCGATCCGGGCCAGGTAGTTGCTCTGAGTCCCCCAAAACAATACAAGCCGGGCACGCTGGTTGATCCGACCGAGGACGTCGACGACCCCGAGCTATCGGCAGACATCGAGGAGGCCGCTCGCGATCAGATCACCAGCAGGATCGAAGAGGAGTTCGCGGGTCATGGTCTCGCGACCTTGGTGACTTCCCTGCTGGAGGCCAAGGGACTGCATTGCAGGCAGTCCCCTCCCGGCCCTGATGGCGGGATCGACATCGTCGCCGGGCGCGGGGTGTTAGGACTCGACGATCTGATCCTCGTGCAGGTGAAGTCCGGGGGGCAGATCGGATCGCCGGTAGTGACGCAGTTGCACGGGGTAATGGCTGCCCACGGCGCGGAACAGGGCCTCCTCGTGGCATGGGGAGGTCTTTCCAAACCGGCCCAGGACACGCTCAAGACAAGCAAGATGCGCTTGCGGGTCTGGCAGGACACTGACGTAGTGGAGGCTGTTCTGGCGAAATACGAGAGCCTGGACGACGACATCCGGGGCCGTCTTCCGCTCAAGCGCGTGTGGATGCTGGCCGACGCAGGGAGCTAGTTGGGCAAGGCGTCATTCTCAATTCTTTAGTAATGAGACGGCACGTTCTACACGTCGCCCAGTTCGTGCCTACATCACTTCTTTGGGTCAGCGATCCAGCTGACGTCGTACTGCGACAGTTCCGAGATATCACCAT
>CAXMSM010000191.1:0-1830 GCA_964195655.1 uncultured Gammaproteobacteria bacterium
GACAGTGAAACCGGCCGACCGCACCGCCGGCAGCAAGGCATCGCGCCGGCGCGAATATCGCTCGCGCTGGGCCTGCCCGTGCGCGTCGTCGTCGAGCGCCGCGACCATCGCGGCCTGCACCGGGGTGGGCATCATCATGCCCGCATGCTTGCGCACCGCCAGTAATTCAGCCATGACGGCGGGATCACCTGCCACGAAACCCGCACGATAGCCGGCCAATGACGACGTCTTCGACAGGGAGTGCATGGCCAGCAGGCCGGTGTGGTCGCCGCCGCAGACCTCCGGGTGCAGAACCGATACCGGCGCCTGATCCCAGCCGAGCCCGAGGTAGCACTCGTCGGAGGCAACGAGCACTCCACGTTCCCGGGCCCATTCCACGACCTTGCGCAGGTGGTCGACTCCGAGCACTTTTCCGGTCGGATTGCTCGGCGAGTTCAGGTAGAGCAGCTGTGGCGTCATCGGACCCAGCTGAGTCAACGAGTCAGCCCGCTGCACCCTGGCACCGGCGAGCAGCGCACCCACCTCGTAAGTGGGATACGCCAGCTCTGGCACCACCACGGTGTCGGCGCCACCCAAACCGAGCAGCGTCGGTAGCCAGGCGATGAACTCCTTGGTGCCGATCACCGGAAGGACCGCGCTGGGAGTCAGACCGGTGATCGCGTATCTGCGGTGTAAAGCATCGACGGCCGACTCCCGTAAGGCCGCCGTGCCGGCAGTGGTCGGATATCCGGGCGCGGCACTGGCGGCCGCGAGTGCGTCGCGGATCACCGGCGCCACATCGTCCACGGGCGTACCGACCGACAGGTCCACGATGCCGTCGGGGTGCTCACGCGCCACCGCGGTCACATCGGACAGGGTGTCCCACGGGAACACCGGAAGCGACCCAGAAACAGTCACAGACTTCAGCGGCCGGCGGGTGACATCAGGCAATTCCTCGCGGGAAGGGGGCTGCGCCGTGGTTCTCAGTCCTCGTTCTGCGGGGGCAGATCTTTGACAACCTGCGGATCGTTGTCGGTCTGGCCGACCTTCGACGCGCCGCCAGGCGATCCCAGTTCAGCGAAGAAGTCCGCGTTGATCTGCGTGTATGCATCCCATTCATCGGGGACGTCGTCCTCGTAGAAAATGGCCTCGACCGGGCACACCGGCTCACAGGCGCCACAGTCGACGCACTCGTCAGGGTGGATGTACAGCATGCGTGCGCCCTCGTAGATGCAGTCGACAGGGCACTCTTCGATGCATGACTTGTCTTTGACGTCGACGCAGGGTTCGGCGATCGTGTACGTCACTAAACTTCTCCTCAAGTCCTCTCGAACTACCCAGGGTGGGGCTGCTACCTAGGCAGTGCTCAGCTGGGGACGGCGACCAGCCTCAGCAAGTATCCCTGCCGAGTGGTGGACCCGTGTCTCAGTGTGCCCTAACTTCTGCGCCACCCGGGTTCCGGGGTCGCACGTGGTTACTGATCCTAAACGCCGCATATACAAGTCGCATACGCGGCCTGAACCGCTTCACCCCACCAGTCAACTGAACTGGGGGCAGTCCCACGTTCGTGGCGGTGGCGATGGCGTCACGCACCGCAGACTTGCTATTTCGATAGTGAGAGGCTGGTCATGTGTTTGACTCGCAACGCGGCCGGGACCGGCGCTCAGGCACGGGCACCGGAACCTACCGGCTTCGGTGAACCAACGGTTTAGGGGCGTGGGATGGCTGCTATGAAACCGAACGTTTTGCTGATCATGGCTGACGACATCGGATGGTTCAACGTCGGGGCATACCACCGGGGGATGCTTGGTGCGCCGACGCCGAACATCGACCGCATCTGCAACGAGGGTG
>CAXMSM010000192.1:0-2743 GCA_964195655.1 uncultured Gammaproteobacteria bacterium
TCAGGCCGCCGATGAGCCCCGGCAGCGCGGCCGCGACCACGCCGCCGAACACGAAGAACAACACCACGCAGACCAGCGGGATAGCCGCGATCTCGGCGCGCCTCTGGTCCTCGCCGATGGTTCCGGTCAACTCACTTGCCAGTGGCTGCAGGCCGGCTTGCTGGACTTCGATCCCGTCGATGTTGAGTGCGTCTTTGACGGTCGTGCCGTCCTCGCCGACATTCTTGTTGTAATTGTTCAGAATCACGTCATCGTTGTCGCCCTGGAGCTGGACTGACATGAACGCTTGTTTCTTGTCGTCGTCAGCCATGTTCTTGAGCACTTCGGGGCTCTTGAAGTAGCCGATTGTTCGCAGAATTTGGTCGGGGTGGTTCTTCTCGACCTCGTCAAGGTTGGCGAGGACCTTCTTCTTGAACGCCGGATCGTCGACTGTCTTTCCCTCGGGCGCGGTATAGATGGCGATGATGTGGCCCGACGTATCACGACCGTAGGCATCGTCGGAGACCAATGATGCGTGGACCGATTGGCTGCCGTCATCGTAGAAACCGCTTTGGGTGACGTGCTGTCCCAGGCTGATGCCGAAGATGCCGCCGCCTAGGCACAGTGCGACCATGACACCGATCACGATGTATCGGTATTGGTACACCGTTCGTCCCCACCAGGCGAACACGTTCAGCTCCTTACCGTCTTGCTCATCGGCCTGCGCACATCAGGACCCCGACTTTTAGTTTGTCCTAGACGCGCGAGGCCAGCAGCGAGGACAACGGCCGGAACGGCTGCAGCCAAGCGCCCTGCTCTGGTAGCGAATCGAGGCTGATTCGCGGTAGCTGTTCCCGGAAGACACCAGGGATGTCCTCCAGGTCAACAAACTCCAAGGTATCCGACGCTAACGCCCAACTGGCATGTTCGCGAAATCCGAGCACTTGGACCTTGATGCCGTCCCCGGCGATGTCCTCCAGGGGCAGTTTGAAGGCCTGGCCGTCGGCGGAGGCGACGATCACGCCAGCTAACCCTTGGCTGCGGCGAAGGGCGATGTGGGCGAGCATGTCGCTATCGACGTCGCTGTCGTCCTCGATCTTCGGTTTGGCGAACACCGCGAATCCCACATTGCGCAACGCTTCCACCCACGGGCGAACGACATCGGCGCTGCCTGGGGCGATATTGGTGAAGACGGTGGCCTCGGGCTCTAGAGCTACATCTTGGTCTGCCTTGCTGAGTCGGGATGACAGGTCCGCGGTGCGGGCCAGCAGCCATCGGCCCAACGCGTCGAAGCGGGGTCGGTGTGCGGCAGTCGGACGACCACCCAGAATCGATCCCAGCCCCATGTCCAGATTGGGCGCGTCCCACACCAGCAGTACCCGCCCGGTGCTCGTGCTGTGGTCGGACGGCTCCGCCGGGGTGCCGGCGGCGGGTATGTCCGGCACATGCGGAATGTTCTCGGTCGGGCTCACGGCGTTCTCTCCCAGAGCAGTTCGGCAACCGAACTACCAGCGTGCTGCGCCTTCCCTTCGTACTTGGTCACTGGCCTCACCACGGACATGGGCAGTAGCCCTGTGTTGGCCTGAAGGTCGGCTTCCAGATCGACGCCTATCCGGCGCAGTCGGGGCTCCGCGTCGCCGACCTCGGCGATCTGGGTGGCGTAATCCGCGTGGTCGGTGGCCGCGTGCAGCACCCCGCCTGCCCGGAGCCGATCGGCGATCAACGCCACCGTGGCGGGCTGCAGAAGCCGCCGCTTGTGGTGGCGTGCCTTGGGCCAGGGATCGGGGAAGAACACTCGCACACCGGTCAGCGAATTCGGCCCGAACATGTGGGTGAGCACGTCCACACCGTCGCCGCGGATCAGGCGGATATTCGTGACCGGGGTGCCCTGCGGCCCAGGACCAGGTGTGGATTCTGAATCGGGATGGGTCGTGGAGTCGGGATGGGAGGTGCGATCGATGGCGGCGAGCAGTTGGGCCAGGCCGCGCCGGTAGACCTCGACGGCAACGACATCGATATCCGGCTCGGCCTGCGCCATGGCCAGGGTCGACGTGCCCGTTCCGCAGCCGATCTCCAGGACGACCGGCGCGTTGCGACCGAACCACGCCTGAGCGTCAAGCAGCTCGGCTGGACAGTCGGCATCGCGGGCTTGTCGGCCCAGCTCAGGCCATAGGCGGTCCCAGGTTGCCTGCTGTTTGTCTGAGATCGCCGAGCGTCTGGCGCGGACGCTGGTGACCCGGGGAACGAAGTAGGCGTCAGCGGCCGGGGAGTCTGCGGCGTCTGCGGGGTCTGTGGCCGGGGGGCTGGCGACATCAGAACCCGGCGGATGCATCCGTCCATGGTCGCTCATCAACGCTTTACTCCCCGCATCGCGTTACGGATTGATACCCAACAGTTGTCTTCCACCGGTACACGCGGGTAGCCACCGCGTCCTCCGCGAAAAGATGTGTACACAGGTGCTCCGGACAGGTGTCACGATTCTCCTAAGGAGGCCGGTCGCCGACCCGGCCCGGGACCGGGGGTCACCGAATCATCCGCGAAAACATCATCCGCGACGAACTTCTCGGTGCCTTTCTTCCCGGTGCCTTCGGTGAGCTACTTGCGGAGTTCGCAGCACGGGTGCGCGAGGCACGTGTGACGGCTATCGAGGAACGGTTCCGTGCGCCCCTGACGGTCGCAGTGCGCGGTCGGCGCGGAGTCGGCAGCGGTTCGGTCGCTGCAGCGTTCGCCGACTCCGGGGTGGTGGTGACTACCGATGTGGCAG
>CAXMSM010000193.1:0-6478 GCA_964195655.1 uncultured Gammaproteobacteria bacterium
TCTCGCCACCGGCGCCGAAAGCACTCACACCGTGATCGGGCTGCTCGAGCCACACCTCATGCATCCGATCGCTGAAGCAGCACAGTCGATTACCGTCGGCAGAGCCACCGAGACAGTGGCCGCTGCAGTCGGGTGCCCGCCAAGCCATCCGATGCTGCGGGTGGACCGGCTCTACGCCGACGAAGGCGGCCGGCCGGTCGAGCTGTCGGTCAGCCATTTTCTTCCCGAGCAGTACACCTACCGGGTGACACTGCGGCGGTCGAGCTAGCTCCACCGCGAATAGCGCCCGACGCGAAGAGCGCCCAGCGCGAATCCGGCGCGCCTTGTGACGCTTAACGGTCGCGGAGCGCGCCCGATTCACCCGACGTGGGCGCTCACGAGTACTTGGCTATCAGCCCCTGCTTGTACAGCTTCCCCGCATCGGTACGTGGCAGTTGCGCCTCGAACGAGATAGACCTCGGGCATTTGTAGTGCGTCAGCCTGTTCCGCAGCCACGAAGCCAGTTCTTCGCCGAACGCATCGGTGGCATCGACGGGCTCGACAGTCTGCACGACAGCCTTGACCTGCTGCCCCATCTCGGCGTCGGGAATGCCGAAGACCGCGGCGTCCATCACCTTCGGATGGGTCACGAGCATGTTCTCGGCCTCCTGCGGGTAGATGTTCACACCTCCGGAGATGATCATGTGATGCCTGCGATCGGTCAGGTAGAGGTATCCCTCCTCGTCGACGTAGCCGATGTCGCCCACCGTCTTCCAGCCGCGCGAGTCGCGCGACGACGCAGTCTTGGCCGCATCGTTGAGGTACTCGAAGTCGACGCCGCCCTCGAAGTAGATCTCGCCGGGCTGGCCCGGTGGCAACTCGTCGCCTTCCTCGTCGAGGATATGTATGGCACCGGCCATCGGCCGGCCGACCGACCCCGGATGGGCCAACCACTCGTCCGCGGTGATCAGCGTGGATCCGTGCGCCTCCGAGGACGCGTAGTACTCATCGACGATCGGGCCCCACCAATCGATCATCTGTTTCTTGATCTCGACCGGGCATGGGGCGGCCGCATGCATCACCCGCTCAAGGCTCGACACGTCGTAGGACTCACGCACGTCGTTGCGCAGTTTGAGCATCCGGGTGAACATCACCGGAACGAACTGGCCGTGGGTGATGCGGTGCTTGGCGATGGCATCCAATGCCCCCTCGGCATCGAATTTCTCCATCACGACAGTGGTGATACCGGCGGCTTGCGTCTGCATCGACCACACCGACGGAGCGGTGTGGTACAGCGGTGCGGGACTGAGATATACCGCGTCGGGGCGCATCCAAAAAGCCACCAGCGCGGCCATCAGGCCGGGCGCCTCAGCTGGCGGTACGTGCGGCAGCGCGCGTTTGATGCCCTTCGGCCGACCGGTCGTACCCGAAGAGTACTGCAGCAGGTCGCCTTCGACCTCATCGGCGATGGGCGTATCAGGTTGGTCTGCAACGCATTCGGGGTAGCGCTGCCAGCCGTCAAGGTGGCTGGCGGCGCTTGTCACCGAGGATTTGACTCCATCGGTGATGACCAGGACCGCGGGCAGGCCATTGGGCAGCTCAACACCCAGTCCGGCCAGGGTGTCCTTGAGGTTCGCTGAGCCCACGATCGCCTTGGCGCTGCTGTTATCGATGATGTAGGCCGCCTCGGCTGCGGTTAGATTCGTGTTGATGGGCACGTAGTACAGCCCGGCGCGGCGCGCGGCCCACATCACCGCGTGCATGTGCTCGTTGTTCTCCATCAGGATCGCGACAGCATCGCCCTCGACCAGGCCGGCGGCCCGGAACAAGTGCGCCAGCCGGTTCGCCCTGACCTCCAGTTCGCCGAACGTCACGACCGTTCCAGAGGGATACATGATGATGGCGGCCCTGTCGGGGGTGGCTAAGGCAGCGTCGCGGATCTGCATGCGCTGACTCTACGATGTCCAACTTGACGGGTGTCAGGTGTCCAACTTGACGGGTGTCAAGAGACGTCGATGCGCGGACACGCGCCCTCGCCGAGAAAAGCCGAGGAAAAGTTAGGTGCTAGTCCGCTTCGGCCAGGCGGGTCTTTAACGCGTCGAACTCATCTTTGATACCGGTCGGCAGCTTCTCCCCGACGAACTCGAACCACTCCTCGATGAGCGGCAGTTCCTTCCGCCACTCGTCGACCTTCACGGCCAGCGACTCGTCGACATCGGCAGCATCCACGTCGAGACCGGACAGGTCCATATCCGCGGCAGTCGGCACGACCCCAATCGGGGTGCTCTTGCCCTCGGCCCGGTGCTCGATGCGCTCGATGGCCCACTTCAACACACGGCTATTTTCACCAAAGCCCGGCCATAGGAATCGACCATCCTCACCGCGCCGGAACCAGTTGACGAAGAACACGGCAGGCATCTTGGATTCGTCGGAGTTCTTGCCGACGTCGATCCAGTGCTGCATGTAGTCGCCGACGTTATAGCCGATGAACGGCAGCATCGCCATCGGATCGCGGCGCACCGTCCCGACCTTGCCCTCGGCCGCGGCGGTCTGCTCGGAACCCAGGGTCGCACCGATAAACACACCGTGTTGCCAGTCGCGGGCCTGCGTGATCAGCGGAACCGTGGTCTTGCGGCGGCCACCGAACAGGATCGCCGAAATCGGCACCCCCTGCGGGTCGTCCCACTCCGGGGCCAGCGTCGGGCATTGCGAGATCGGGGTGCAGTAGCGCGAATTCGGGTGGGCGGCCTTCTTGTCGCTTCCAGGCTCCCAATCTTCACCCAACCAGTCAGTCAGGTGCTCGGGGTCACCTTCGAGGCCTTCCCACCACACGTCGCCGTCATCGGTCTTCGCGACGTTGGTAAACACGGTATTGCCGGCAGCGATGGTCTTCATCGCGTTCGGGTTCGAGTCCCAGTTGGTGCCGGGTGCGACGCCGAAGAAGCCGAACTCGGGGTTCGTGGCGTAGAGCTGGCCATCCTTGCCGAAGCGCATCCAGGCGATGTCGTCGCCGACTGTCTCGGCGCGCCAGCCCGGAATTGTGGGCTGCAGCATTGCGAGGTTCGTCTTGCCGCACGCGGACGGGAACGCCGCGGCGACGTAGTAGGCCTTATTCTCCGGCGAAATAAGCTTGAGGATCAGCATGTGCTCGGCGAGCCAGCCCTCGTCGTGTGCCATCGCCGAGGCGATCCGCAGCGAGTAGCACTTCTTGCCCAACAGCGCGTTGCCGCCGTAGCCGGATCCGTAGCTCCAGATCTCACGGGTCTCGGGGAAGTGGGTGATGTATTTGGTGTCGTTGCACGGCCACGCTACGTCTTCTTGTCGGATGCCTGACTCGTCTACCAGCGGAGCGCCGATCGAGTGCAGCGCCTTCACGAAGAAGCCGTCCGCGCCGATCTTGTCCAGCGCCGCCTGCCCCATGCGGGTCATCGTGCGCATCGAGATGACGACGTACTCCGAGTCGGTGATCTCGACGCCCAACTTTGGATCTTCGGCAGCGATTGGACCCATGCAGAACGGAACAACCCACATGGTGCGACCCCGCATGCAACCGCGATACAAACCGGTCATGATGTCACGCATCTCGGCCGGATTCATCCAGTTGTTGGTCGGCCCGGAGTCGATCTCGCGCTCAGAACAGATGAACGTGCGTGACTCGACGCGCGCAACGTCAGAAGGATCCGACAGCGCCAGGTACGAGTTGGGCTGCTTATCCGGGTTGAGCCTGGTGAACGTGCCCGCCTCGACAAGTTGATCGCACAGCGCCGTGTACTCCTCGTCGGAGCCGTCAGCGAATGCGACACGGTCGGGCTGTGTCAGCTCGGCAACCTCACGTACCCAGGCCAGCAGCTTCTCGTGTTTGGTCGGTGCGGAATCCAATCCCGGAACAGTTGCTGCGGTCATGCTGTGTTTTCTCCTGCATCTTCGTGCGAGCTGTCGGTCAGGACGCAGGCGCCCGAATCGAAACCAAAGGCTCGAATAGCAGCCACGGCCACCCCCTGGCTATTGAGGTTAACGCGGCTGCAATTCCCGCCGTAAGTCAGGAGTATGTCCGATCGCTCACCGCAACGATTCAGATCCCAGTAGCCGGCTCCCCTACCGGCCGGTAACAACGGATTGGGTCGAATCTAGCTTCGAATTTCCGTCAGCCAGCGCCTCGCCGACGGCCTGCAGTGCTCGCAGCAACGGCGGCATCTCAAGTTCGCGGGCGGATTCAGCGCGCGCAATCTTGCACGCACGTTCCCGAAGTTCGGCGTCAACCGCGGCGATGCGCTGATCGACCGCTCGCCTCTGCGTGTCAATCCTGACCACATACGCCGAGGACAGCACCGCTTCGGCGGCCAGCACGCGAGTGGCCACCCGTTCCTCGACCGCGGCGCGGACCGCCCCGGTCACGTCGTTGACCCAACGGTCCAGCACCGCCCTTTCATGCAGCAGCCACCGACTCCTCACCACCCACACCGTGATGGCCAACCCGACCACGCCGCCCGCTACCAGACCCGCGACGGTGGACTGGGGCGCCAGCCCGGCGAACAACCTGCTCACCAGCAGTGCGACTCCGAGACCGAATCCCACGCCAAGCACCGTCATCAGCTGGGTTTCCAGGCGCCCGGATTCAACCGGCGGATCGGTGAACGTGGGGACAGCCACCGGAGGAGGTCGCGGCGTTTGTGCCAGGCCGAGGTCGGCCGCGACCTCCCGGGTCCACATGGTGATCTCCTCGTCGACCTCGGTGGCAATGTCACGGCACCGCCGCCGCACGACCTGGTCGACGGCGCCTGTTTCGACCCCTCCCAGTCCAAACCTGCCCAGTCCAAACCTGCCCAGTCCAACCCCGCCCAGTCCAACCCCGCCTGGGGGCCGCCGACTCGTGCCGGCGACCTTCTCCAGCAGTTCTGCTCGCGCGGTCGCACAACGATTGCGCGCGGAATAGGTCAGCACCACGCGCGCCTGCTGAATCCGACTACGCAGCTCGGTGGCGGCCGCCGGCCCGAGCAGTAGCCGTTGCCGCAGTAGCTCCTCACGCCTGTCCCGAAGGGCATCCACCCGCGTCTTCTGGTCTGCACCAGCCGCCTCAGCATCCAAGCGTGATATCTCGGCACGCAATCGGAATTCATCCGCGCGCGAGCGGTTCCGCCGCACAGTCTCGGGGTCGTTGAATTGACGATCCAGGAGTTCGACAAGGTCGTCCATGAGCGGTTCCCCCAACCGCGGCGCGGCTGCCGCACAGGCCCACGGAACATGCTGGAAGCGCGCGGAGAATTCGGCGAGCCGCTCTCGGTTGACCGCAAGTACGCCGCGCCACTCACGATGGTCGTCGACCTTGGACACGACCGCGACAACGGCATCAGTCTGCGAGGTGACGAGGTCGGCCAGGGCACAATCTGACTCCGTCATCGGAGCGACCGCCGACACGACGTACACCACGGCAGCCTGAGCTTCCCCCGCGGCGAGCTCATGCGCCTCAACGAAGCTGCGACCGGGAATCCGGCGTCGCAATTCCGCGGCCATGCTGGTGACCCCCGCCAACTCGGGCCCGCTCACCAATACGACGTCGGTCACTGCACTCGTCCGAGCAGACGCAGCGAACCGCGGGCAATGTTTTTCGCGCACCGCTGGTGTATCGCAGCCATCGGCCCTCTCGCGTAGGCCTCCCAACGCGCGGCCCGGCGCAGATGAGCCTCTGGTTCGTCGCCCCGTTCCACCGCCAGACCCGTCATCTCCACCACATCGACCGCCGCCGCCATCACCGCGATGACGGCCTCGTCGGAGACCAGGAACTCCTCGATCCTGGCATCGCCGGACTGTGCAGCGAGCGTGCGCAATTCGCTCAACGCGGTACACACCTTCCGGTAACGCACTGGCGCAGAGACGGCGGCCAGTCGGTCAAGCACCCGGTCCACCTGGCTGAGTGCACGTAGCTGGCGCGAGACAGTTGCGCCGGTTGCTCCGCCGGCGAGAGCCAGAACGGCGTGCGCCAGCCCGAATCGGTCCAACCTGTCCAGGAGCCGCTGACGCAAATCCGCGGACAGCTGATGCGCTGAACCAGCGACTGCGTCCGTCGATGTCATGTCGACCGGGACATCGATCAGAGTGCGCAACGCGGCGATGTCCTCGTCGCCGAGTTCGACTGCGGCCAAAGGAGCGATCATCGGGACAACAGGTAAGCCCGCCCGCGCAGCGAACTCCGCGGCCCGCCGCTCGGCGCAGGCCAGTGGGCCACCCGGGTCCGCCCCCGCCAGGTCCGCCTTATTCAGCACGACCATCGCGGCTGCCGAACCCCCGGGAACCCTGGAAGCGGCCTTCAACTGCGCCCGCTCCTCGGGCTTGAGCGCCTCAGCGATGACGAACACGTGCACGGCGGCCCCCGCCACCTCGTTGGCCGCCACCCCATCGTTGGCCGCCACCACGTCGGTTACCTCTGCCACGTCGGTTACCACTGCCACATCGGTAGTCACCGCCACCCCGGAGTCGGCGACCGCTGCAGCGACCGAACCGC
>CAXMSM010000194.1:0-3503 GCA_964195655.1 uncultured Gammaproteobacteria bacterium
CACCAGACTCATCTCGCCCTTGGCGACGTTGATCAGCTGTGGGAGTTCGTCCATCGATGTCGACCGCATGATCTTGCCGATCCCGGTACGGCGGTCCTCGCCCTCTATGCCGCCAGGTGCGCTGCCGTCGTTGAGCTCGAATTCAGTGTCGGAGTCTCGCGGTGCACGCATCGACCGAAACTTCAGGCACTGAAAGATCCGTCCGTCACGCCCGATCCGTGGTTGGCCGAAGAAGATCGGTCCTGGCGAGCTCATTCGGACCAACACCATCAACGCCAGGAAAACAGGTGAGATCAGCACCAGGCCGGTGGTGGCAAAGACCCGATCGGTGATGTGCTTTATTGCGAACTGCCAGCCTTTCGGATTCGCGTGGCGCAACGCGAGCAGCGGAAGACCGCCGATGTGTTCGATCCGCGAACGGGCACCAACCAGATCGAACATCCGGGGAACGACCCACACCCGTAGTCCGTGCAGGTGGGCGACGCGAATTGCGCGGGTCAGCGATCCGTCGGGCTCGTTGGTGAAGGCGATGACCATGCACTCGGCGCCGGTGTTCTGGATGATCTGCTCGATTTCCTCCGGCGAACCGAGGTGGGGTATGGAGGGCGTCAGTGCGTCGTCATCGGTGCCCCGCCACGGCGACGTGAACGAGACCAGGCCGATCGGCGAAAGTCCGTATTCGGGAGCGATATTCAGGCGATCGATGATCTGGTGCGCGACTAGCCCATTGCCCACGATCAGTGTGGGGGCCGCCAAGCGGCGCTGTTTTCGTCGGCTGGCCCGGGTAGCAGAGCGAATCAGTCGACCCACGGGCAACAGCACCGCGGTGCAAAACCAGATCTTGATCACCGATTTTCCGGGATCTGCTAGGGCACCGGACAGCTCTACCGAGGCGAGCAGAAAAATTGCCGCCAGAGCGACTCCCGCTTCGATGGATGCGAATTCATCGAGGAAACTGCGGTTTAGGTTGGAGCGGTACATCGACCGCAGCGCGAGGATTGCGACCACAATCGGTAAATAGATCAAACCCATCCAGACGGGGGGTGTGATGCCATCCACCGTCGATGACCACCACAAACCCAGTGCGATCGCGAACGAGAGGAAAAGCACATCGTTCGCCACCGCGACGAGCACACTCAGATGGCGGTTCCGGATCCGCTGAGCGAAGGACTTTCGAGCCGTGGGCGCGGGGGAGTTCGGCATCTGCTCTACCGCCTCTATCGCCGCCGCGTCTGATGGGTGCATTCGTTTCGCCACAGTTCTCAGTTCGGAACGCAGGGTTTGCCTGACTCAATGAAATGCACAACTCCGAACTCTACAAGCCTGCCGACGGATGCGACGCCGTATTTCAATGGCCGATACTGGCGGCGGCGATGCAGGCCGAGGCCGCCGACGGTAGCCGCGCCACGGGTCCGCACAGATGGCTGAGGGATTGCTGTTGCTGCACCTGTACGGCTTTTCAACCAGCGACTTCGGTCCGGCCTTGCTGGTGGTGATCGTCAGCAGCTCGGTGGTCAGTGCGCTGGATCTGGCGTTGCACGGCGGCGGCGTTGATGCCGGTGTAGGTGTCGGCCAGGATTGCCATATCTTGGCCGGCGACGGTGCCGTGGGCTTGTGCACGCCGGTGCGGGGTGGTCGCGTTGTCGTACTTCTTGGACATCTTTTCGACCGTCGTCACTAGGGATGGCGGTGCTCCAACCAGCATCCCTGGAAAATTCTCTGGTCTCGCCCAGCAAGTGTTTCCGAGCGCCGGGTTTTTCGACGCGTACACCCATATCACGGATTCGTACCTGACCTATGACGCATTCATAACCATGGTCGATTCGGTGGGCTTCATGGGGGACGCGGTGGAACAGTATCGCGATCAGATGCTGCTGGCCGTGGGCAAGTCTTTGCTGTTGTTTGTCGGTATCGGCCTTCCCCCCGGGCCGGCGCCGCGTATGCCCCGACTGGCGCCGATCGCTGCGCCGCTGCTGGCCCTAGTCATGGTCGTCGGCATCCTTTTCGTCCGGTCCGGGGATGGGGCGCGAGGCTTGGCGCCGATATATCCACCGCTGGGTTACTTGAGCCTGTACGGCTACGAGATGCTGCAGGGCAGTGCCGGCCCGCGCGAGCCGGTCACCATCGCGCGCACCCAAGCGCCGATGGCACGAGACATCGTGCTGATCATCGATGAGGCCATTGCGGGAAATTATCTCGACCTCAACACCCCGGACGGCGTCACCAGCAACCTGGTCCAGCCCGAGCCAGGGGTGGACATCTTCAACTACGGCTATGCCGCCTCCATCACCAACTGCAGCTCCGGCACCAATGTCACACTGCGCTACGGCGGCACCCGCGACGACTACCCGCGGATCAATACGACCATGCCGTCAATGTGGCAGTACGCGAAGGAGGCCGGCTTCCGAACCGTCTACATCGACGGACAGAATACCGGCGGCAAAATGCAGAATCTGATGACCGATGCCGAGAGAGCCGACATCGACCAGTTCATCCAATTCGACGGAATGCCGGTGGTGAAGCGTGACATGGCCGCGTTGGACAAAGTGGTTGCGCTGCTCAAGGACGGCAAGCAGCAGCTGATCGTGATCAACAAGGCGGGTGCTCACTTTCCGCTGGCCAACAAGTATCCGGACGATTTTGAGAAATACCAGCCGGCGCTGCCACGCGATGACGTCAACGACGCCGCCGAACAAGAATTCAAAACCGGTTTCGACGGGAGTCCCGAGGCTTGGGTGCGGTACCGCAACAGCTACCGCAACACTCTGCTGTGGAATGTCGGTGAGTTCTTCCGGCGGCTGTTCGCCGAGGCGGACCTGAGCCAGGCCGTGGTGATCTACACCTCCGACCATGGGCAGAACCTGCACGAACGGGGCGACCCGGGGGTCAACACCCACTGCGGCACCGACCCGGTGCCGGAGGAGGGTTTGGTGCCGTTGGTGGTGATCCAGGGCAAGGGGCTCAAAGCGCTGGACTGGCAGGCACACCTGGCGCAGAACCGCAACGCGTCCAGCCACTACAACATTTTTCCCACACTGTTGATGTTGATGGGGTACGACCCGGCTGAAGTTGCGTCGGAGTACGGCCCGTCGCTGGATATGCCGACCGACGATCCGTTCACCTTCAACGTGAAGTTCAATGTGCGGTTGCGCGCCAAGCCGGA
Organism: uncultured Gammaproteobacteria bacterium; assembly: GCA_964195655.1. Classification (GTDB taxonomy): domain Bacteria; phylum Actinomycetota; class Actinomycetes; order Mycobacteriales; family Mycobacteriaceae; genus Mycobacterium. Next base: position 3,164 of record CAXMSM010000194.1, read on the forward strand.
TTTCCGGCCCATCGATTTGAGCAAGGTCGTGATGCCGCCCACCTCGGACAGCGAAGGGCACTAAGGGCGACTGCCTGGATTCAGTCCAGTCTGGTTCGGCCATGCGCAATGTGTTCTACATAGCGGGTGCGGCCGCAATCATCCTGACCTACGCGGCGCTATTCCTGCTCGGACCGAAGGCCGTCGACGTTCTTGTGGCGGAAGACCAGGTTTTGGAGTGGGTCGGTGCATTGGCACTGCTGGCGGCCTCCACTTGGCCACCAGTGGGGACTTTTTCATGGCCATGGCCATGGACATCGAGGAGGCGTATTGCTTCGCCGAAGGCGTGCTGTCACTCCTG
>CAXMSM010000195.1:0-3844 GCA_964195655.1 uncultured Gammaproteobacteria bacterium
CTGGTCGCCGTCAACACCGAGTGGGGTCTGGACGAGATACTCCTACCCGGCACCGGACCCGCGGAGATCGACGCCCGTTTGCGGCTACTTGTCGGACGTCGGGGCGGTGCGGTCAACCAGGAGAACCTCGGAAAGGTCAGCCTGGGTGAGCTCGTCATCGACGAAGGCACATATACCGCGAGGCTGCGTGGACGCCCGCTGGATCTGACATACAAAGAATTCGAGCTGCTGAAGTACCTTGCTCAGCACGCTGGCCGGGTGTTTACCCGGGCTCAACTCCTCCAAGAGGTGTGGGGTTATGACTTCTTCGGTGGTACCCGCACGGTTGACGTGCACGTGCGGCGCTTGCGCGCCAAGCTTGGCACCGAGTACGAGTCGCTCATCGGTACCGTACGCAACGTCGGCTACAAGGCGGTCAGGCCAGCGCGCGGCCGGGCCTCCGCCCCGGGGGTAGAACTCCCCGAGGATCCGGACGACGGGAACTACGGGGACGACGGGGATGCTCCCGGCGGTGTGCCGACATCCCCGGCCGAGCAGCTACACACTAAGTGAGCCGTATCGATTGGCGCTCGCAGCTGTCGGAGGCGGAGAAGCGAGCTGTTCAAGAGATCATCTGTGACGCAACGAAAGTCGACGGTATGCCCCCTGTTGGGGAGCAGGTTGTACACGAATTGGACCATCAGCGCACGCAACACCTGGTGGCCGCGGGTGCGGCGGGGGAAATCAACGGCTACCTGAACCTCGCGCCGGAGATCGCCGAGTTGGTGGTGGCCCCTGATGCCCGCAGGCAGGGCCGCGGTACCGCACTGATTCGCGAGGCGTTGGCGAGAACTGGTGGACGCAGCCGATTCTGGGCGCACGGCACCCTGGCGGCGGCGGCGGCGACAGCGGCCGCACTTGAGCTGACTCCGGTGCGTCGGTTATTGCAGATGCGACGCTCCCTTGGGAATATGGAAGGCGCCGGCAACCCTGATGGAGTGCGGATCCGAACCTATGCCGGGCCGGGCGACGATGCCGAACTCCTGCGGGTCAACAACGCGGCCTTCTCCTGGCATCCGGAGCAGGGAGGCTGGAACGACGCCCAAATCGCCGAGCGGCGGGGTGAGCCGTGGTTCGACCCCGACGGGCTTTTCCTGGCCTTCGATCACACCGGCGAGCGACTGCTGGGCTTCCACTGGACCAAGGTGCATGCAGACGAACCTGGCCTCGGCGAGGTCTATGTAGTCGGCGTCGATCCGGAGGCACAGGGCACCGGATTGGGCCGGACACTGACTGCGGTCGGGATGGCCTGGCTGCAACGGCGCCTGGCTGACGCGGCCGAGCCCACTGTCATGCTCTACGTCGAATCGGACAACACCGCGGCGATGCGCACGTATGAGCGGCTGGGCTTCGCGGTGTACCGCACCGACACCGCCTATGCGCTCACCCCGCCGTGAGCGGCGCGTCACCCGGTGGGCGCTTCTGTGGGGACGCGGCCGACGAAGCGCCCTCTGAGCGCTAGCGACACATAGACCAGGGCGACCAGGACCGGGACTTCGATCAACGGTCCGACGACCCCAGCCAGCGCCTGCCCGGATGTCACGCCGTAGGTGGCGATGGCAACCGCGATCGCCAACTCGAAGTTGTTGCCGGCCGCGGTGAACGCGAGTGTGGTGGTGCGCTCGTAGCCCAAACCGATCGCGGCACCGACGAGAAAGCCGCCCCCCCACATGATGGCGAAGTAGGCCAGAAGTGGCAGCGCGATGCGCGCGACATCCCACGGTCTTGAGATGATCTGATCGCCCTGCAACGCGAAGAGGATGACGATCGTGAACAGCAGGCCATACAGTGCCCACGGTCCTATTCTCGGTAGGAAGCGGGACTCGTACCACTGCCGCCCCTTGGACTTCTCTCCGAACCGGCGGGTCAGATAGCCGGCCAGCAGAGGTATCCCGAGGAAGATGAGAACGGACTTGGCGATCTGCCACACCGAGGTGTCGATGGTGGTCTGTTCCAGCCCGAGCCAACCGGGTAGCACGGAGAGATAGAACCAACCCAGGACCGCGAACATGATGACCTGGAACACCGAATTGATCGCGACGAGCACCGCGGCGGCCTCCCGGTCGCCGCACGCAAGGTCATTCCAGATGATTACCATCGCGATGCAGCGGGCAAGGCCGACGATGATCAGGCCGGTGCGGTACTCCGGCAGATCGGGAAGTAGCAGCCACGCTAGGGCGAACATCAGTGCCGGACCGATGACCCAGTTCAGGAACAGTGAGGCCAGCAGGAGTTTGCGGTCACCGGTAACGGTGTCGAGTCGGTCGTAGCGGACCTTGGCCAGAACCGGATACATCATGACCAGCAGGCCGATGGCGATGGGCAGCGAAATCCCGTCGAGTTCAACCGTACTCAAGGTTTCGCCGAGGCCTGGGATCAGCCGGCCGAGTAGCAGTCCTGCGACCATGGCAACGCCGATCCACAACGGCAGCAGCCGGTCCAGCGTGGACAGCTTGGCTACGACGGTGCTGTGGGTGTCGGCCGGGGCGTTCATCGCACGACCTCCTCGATGCAGGTTTCAGATGGTGTCGCGGTTAATGCAGGCGGCCTCGTCGAGCGCTGCCCGGTCGGGAGTGTGCCGCAACGTCAGCTGATTCGATATTCTTCTATATTGACAAATATCGAATCGGTGGGCAATTCCGTTGACCCGACACTCTGGCCAGCTAGATCGCGCAGCTTCAACTCCGCATAGCGGTGCCCCCTTCCCAGTTCATCTCCCGTTCACTATCCATAGGGCGCTGATTCACCAGCAGCCCTTAGGTTCACAGCCGAGCAGTAATCGCTCTGCTCGGTGCGACGAGCGTTCTCTCCATATTCCTGTTGATTAGGGGCTTCGTGAAGGTGAAACGAACTGGTGTCGCAGTGAGCCTGCTGGCCGTCGGCACTCTGTTGATGTCGGCGTGCGGCAGCGACGACAACACGGGTTCGCGAGGCGCCGGATCGGCGCCGGCAGGGGACTGCGACGGCGAAAAATCGTTGAAGGCTAGTGGTTCGACAGCTCAGGCCAACGCCATGACGAGGTTCGTGAATGCCTACCAGCAGGCATGCCCGGGCTTCACCGTGAACTACACCTCGAGCGGCTCGGGCGCGGGTGTCTCTGAGTTCACCGGGGGCCAAACTGACTTCGGTGGTTCTGACTCCCCTCTGAGCGAGGAGAAGGGTGAGTACGCGAAGGCCAAAGAACGCTGTGGTGGCGCCGATGCGTGGAACCTGCCGACCGTCTTCGGGCCCATCGCGGTGACCTACAACCTCGACGGCGTGGACGGACTGGTGCTAGACGGTCCGACGCTGGGCAAGATATTCAACGGAGCCGTCACTACCTGGGACGCCCCGGAGATCGCGGCGCTGAACGAGGGCAAGTCGCTTCCTGTCGAGCAGATCAACGTCATCTTCCGCAGCGACGAGTCCGGCACCACCGACAACTTCCAGAAGTACCTGGACGCCGCCTCCGTTGGGACGTGGGGCAAGGGTGCTGGTAAGTCCTTCGTCGGCGGTGTCGGTGAGGGCGCCAAGGGCAACGAGGGTACGTCGGCCGCGATCAAGAACACCACCGGTTCCATCACCTACAACGAATGGTCGTATGCGACGAAGCAGGGCTTGTCGGTGGCTCAGATCGTCACGTCGGCGGGGTCGGACCCGGTCGAACTGAATATCGAATCGGCGGGCAAGGCGATCGACAGCGTCAAGGTCTCAGACGTGGGCAACAACCTGGTGCTGGATACGTCCTCGTTCTACCTGCCTACCGAGGCGGGTACGTACCCGATCATGCTGGCCACCTATCAGCTCGTCTGCACGACGTACCCGC
>CAXMSM010000196.1:0-5830 GCA_964195655.1 uncultured Gammaproteobacteria bacterium
GGGCAGCGGGTGGCGATGTTCTATCGGTCGGCCAACTTCGACGAGGAAGTCTTCGACGATCCGCTGACCTTCAACATCCTCCGAAACCCCAACCCGCACGTGGGATTCGGCGGTACGGGCGCGCATTACTGCATTGGCGCAAACCTCGCGCGGATGACGATCGAGCTCATGTTCAATGCAATCGCCGACCACATGCCCGACCTAACGCCCCTCGCGAGGCCTGAACGGCTGCGTTCTGGCTGGCTCAACGGCGTCAAGCACTGGATGGTCGACTACCAGGCCCCTACGTCGGCCGGTGCCCGGCGGCACATTGAGCACGCTCGATCGCTGCCGGCGTGGTCATGAGGATATCCGGTCTGAACCCCAGGCTGGACCATCGGTAAATCACCTGGTCTAAAGAGCGCTGCGTATGTCGAGGACCAGCACTGAACGCGGTCGAGCCGGGATCTGTTCGAGCCGTTCGCTAGTTATGTCTCAGGCACAGTTGTTTCACGCCCGCGTCAACTGCCTGCCGTGGAACGGCGGCGGTGAAACATCCCCTAGTGTTCCTACTAGGAACAGTGCTGAGTGAGCTAGATGCCGTGAGAGGGGTGAGTCGTGGACTTCGAGTTGGACTCCGAGCAGGCCCTCTGGCTTGCCGAGGTGCGCAAGTTCCTCGAGGAGAACGTCACTCCCGAATTGCTATCCGAGCTGGCTCAGCATGACCTAGAGTTCCGCGGCGGCGAACTGGCCGCATTCCGTCGCAAGATCGGCGAGAAGGGCTGGTTCGGGCTTAACTGGCCGAGGGAATACGGCGGCCTTGGCCTCAGTGCCGTGCACCAGCACCTGATGGTCAGTGAATTCGAGTACTGGGGTGTTCCCGGGCCAGATCTGACGGTGACGTCGGTGGCGCCGATGATCATGCGCCACGGAACGGAGCAGAACAAGAAGGAATTCCTTCCGCCGATCGCCAGAGGCGAGATGGTCTGTGCGGTCGGCTACTCCGAACCTGAGGCCGGGACCGACCTGGCGAGTCTCGCGACGCGTGCAGTGTTGGATGGAGACGAATGGATCATCACGGGGTCGAAGATCTGGAACAGCGGCGCTCAACGCTCTACTCACGAGTGGCTCTGTGTCCGTACTGATCTGAATGAATCACGGCATCGCGGAATTTCGGTGATCATCGTGCCTATCGACCAGCCGGGTGTGGAGATACGCCCGCTGTATGCATGGTCGGGGTACCGAACCAACGAGGTGTTCTTTCGCGACGTTCGGGTTCCGGTCGGCAACCTCATCGGCGAGGTCAATCGGGGATGGACCTACATCACCGGTGCGCTGGACCTGGAACGCGGCGCGCTGACCAACGCCGGTGACCTGAGGCGTGCACTCGACGATCTGTTGGAGCTGGCGCGCCAACCGGTTCGCGACGGATCGGTGCCTGCGGCCAGTGCCGCTTTTCGCCGCCGTCTCGCCCAGGCCGAAGTAGATGTCGAAGTAGCGACCCTGATGGGCTACGAAGCATCCTCGATGCTGGCCGGTGGCGTGATCCCCACGGTCGAAGTCAGCGTCGAGAAAATCTTTACGAGTGAATTGCGTCAGCGTGTCGCTGATTTGGCGATCGATCTGCTCGGTCCAGACGGGCTGCTTGCCCACCGCAGCCCAGACGCGCCACTGGACGGGAAATTCGAGCGTCTCTACCGAGCTGCGCCGCTGATGCGGTTCGGTGGTGGTGCCAATGAGGTCCTCCGCGATGTGATCGCCCAGCGCGGTCACGGCATGCCGTCCTACGGGCGGTGAGGGGGCTGCCATGAGGTTGATTCCGGATCGCGACGCTGTGGATCTGGCCTCGATGCTGCGCGACCTCTTGCGCGCCGAATGCCCGATCACTTTGGTTCGCGCACTGCGGGAACCGCCGGCTGCGCCGGTGCCGGAAACATTGTGGAAGGCACTCGCCGATGCCGGTGTATTGGGACTCGTCGCTGCCGAAGAATACGGCGGCTCCGGTGGTGGTTTAGGCGACCTCGGAATTTTTTGCGTCGAAGCCGGTCGGGCGCTGTGCCCGATGGCGATCCACAGCACTGTGCACGCGGGTCTGGCCATCGACCTGCTCGGTCGCCCAGAGCAGAAGGCGGCGTGGTTGCCCGGGCTCAGTGCGGGTACGTTGCGAGGAACGACTTCGTTATCAAGCGTGCGTGATGCTGGGGTCGTTACTGCGCTGCTGCACGCGGAGCAGGAGGCCGGCGGCTGGCGCCTCTGTGGCACAGTCGATTTTGTCGCCGATGCCGAAAGCGCGAATGTTCTCGTGGTATCGGCTACCGATGTGTCGAACCAACGGACACTGGGATTCGTAGTAGACAGCCACGCGCCGGGAGTGACTGTCGAGCCGCTGACCATGATGGGCGGATTTCGAGTCTTTACCGTCCGATTCAATGACGTACGGATAGCTGATTCGAGCGCAGTGTTGGGCGCCGAGAGCAGCGATGGACTCAGTGGGGACGACCTGCGTCGGGTGGCCAACGCCGGAGTGGCCTTGTTGTCGCTGGATCTCGTCGGAGTGGGGGAGGCGGTACTGCAACGCACTGTCGAATACACGAGCATGCGCCACCAGTTCGGCCGACCGATCGCGTCTTTCCAAGCGGCACAACACCTGGTCGCGAACATGCATATCGCGCTCGCCGGTGCCCGACTGGCCGCGCACTCGGCTGTCTTCTGGATCGGTCGGGGGCGAGTGGGGACCCGTGAGACTGCCATCGCCCGGATGGCGGCCGCCGCCGCGGCGAAATTGATCACGCTTGACGCCCACCAGTTACATGGCGGCATGGGCTACGTGGTGGAGACCGATCTGCACCTATGGTCAGAGCGGGCACGCGTGCTGTCCACACTTGGTGGGGGAGCCGATGTGGCGTCGAGCTGGTTGGAAGAGGAAGCTACATGACCACTGACAGTCTGATCGACGCCGAGTTGGCGACACGTGTCGGCACGATCGCCGCCACCGCCACCGGTGAGGTGAACCGGCGCGACTGGCAGCGCTGGGCGGCGGCGGTCGGCGACCACAACCCGCTCTGGTTCGACACCACATACGCGCGTGGATGCGGCTACGACGACGTCATCTGCCCGCCGCTCTACCTCCAGTACTGCGTGCTTGCCGTCACTCCGCTGCAGGGCCTGCGACCCGACGGGTCGTCGGGCGCGGCCTCCGGCAGTCTCGCGTTTCCCCGCGCGCCTAAACGGATGGCTGGCGGCGAGAGCACGACATTTCACCTGCCTGCGTATCACCGTGACGAGATCGAGATGGTCCGCACCATCGAATCGATCGTTGAAAAGCACGGCAGATCAGGGCGTTTCGTGCTGGTCACCTGGCGCACCAGCTACCGCAACCAGCGGCGGGATCTGGTAGCTGAGGCGACGATGTCGATGATCGCCCGGCCTTGAGGATTTCGATGACAGACGCGCAGGTGTTCTACGAGGACGTCGAGCCCGGCGATGCAATCCCGGCTTTGACGGTGACCGTCGACGAGACGCAGATGTTCTTCTTCAGTGCCGCGACCTACAACGGCCACCGGATCCATTACGACAAGGAGTGGGCGCGCGAGGTCGAGGGTTACGACGACGTGCTCGTTCATGGGCCATTGCAGTCGGCGCTGCTGGCGCGCGCCCTGACCGATTGGATCGGCGGACGCGGCAGGCTCGTCGAGTTTTCGGTACAGAACCGGGCGGTCGCCTATCCGGGACAGGCACTCACCTTCGGCGGAGTGGTGACCGCGAAACGCCTGGCGAACGAGGCCGGTCTGGTGGATCTGGGGATCACTGGGCGACGCGACACCACGGTGTTGATGCCGGGTACGGCCACGGTGGCGCTGCCACGCCGTCTGGAGGCGCCCTGATGGGACTGAGAGGCGAGGCGGCGATCATCGGGATCGCCGAATTACCCGCGCAGCGCAAGCAGACCAGGCCGCAGCTCTTCACCCTCGACCAGTACGCACTGCTGGCGAGGATGGTCGTCGAAGACGCCGGTGTCGACGCGACTCTCATCAACGGGCTGGTATGTCACGGGATCGCCGAGTCGGACATGTTCGCCCCGGCCACCCTGAGCGAGTATCTGGGCCTGCCTTTGGATTTCGGCGAGCGAGTCGACCTGGGCGGAGCATCCTCGGCGGGAATGGTGTGGCGGGCGGCCGTAGCGGTCGAACTAGGCCTATGCGACGCCGTACTCGCGGTGGTGCCCGGCTCGAGAATGCTGCCGCGGTCCGCTCGACATCCGGCGCCGCAACCAGGGTGGTACGGAGCGTCGAGCAACAAATACGGCTCTCCCCAGGCCGAGTATGAGATTCCATACGGCAACGTGGGACAGAACGCCCCCTACGCCCAAATCGCTCAGCGGTATGCCGCGCTCTACGGGTACGAACCGGCGGCGCTCGCCAAGATCGCGGTCGATCAGCGCACCAACGCGTGCGCCCACCCCGGCGCGGTGTTTCACGGCAAGCCGCTCACCGTGGACGAGGTGTTGAACAGTCCCATGATCGCCGACCCGATTCACATGCTGGAGACCGTCATGTGGGTCCAGGGCGGCACCGGCGTTCTGATCGCTAACGCTGACATCGCCCGCAGGGCGCAACACCGTCCCGTGTGGATCAAGGGCTTCGGTGAGCACATCGCCTACAAGACCCCGACTTACGCGCAGGACCTGATGACCACACCGGTCGCGCGGTCCGCGGAGAAGGCGTTCGCCATGGCGGGCCTGGACAGGTCCGACGTCGACGTCGCCTCTCTCTATGACTGCTACACGATCACGGTGCTGATGACGCTCGAGGATGCCGGCTTCTGTGCAAAGGGTCAGGGCATTACGTGGGTCCAGTCGCGCGACCTGACCTTCGCCGGTGATTTCCCGCTGAACACCGCGGGCGGCCAGCTGTCATTCGGCCAAGCGGGCATGGCAGGTGGCATGCACCACGTCGTCGACGCCGCGCGCCAGCTAATGGGCCGGGCCGCGCACGCCCAAGTCGCCGACTGCAACACAGCATTCGTCACCGGCAACGGCGGCATTATGAGCGAGCAGGTGGCGCTGCTGCTGGGAGGCGACTGACGTGACTGAGCCGCGGCCGATTGAAATTCCGCTGCCCGAACCGACCCCCGTGTCGGCACCGTTCTGGCAGGGACTCACCGAACACCGGGTCGTCGTGCAGTTCTCACCATCGCTGGACCGCTACGTCTTCTATCCGCGAACCCTTGCTCCGGGAAATCTGGCCGACGATCTCGAGTGGCGTGAAATCGACGGTGCTGGTTCGCTTTACACGTTCACCGTGGCGGATCGGCCGACCGCTCCGCCCTGGGCCGATGCGCTGCCCCAGTACCTGGCCGTAGTCGAATGGGATGCCGGTCCGCGGATCAGCACCGAACTTGTCGACGTCGCCCGTTCCGATATCCGGATCGGGATGCGCGTCGCACCAGTGTTCTTTGACGTTCCCGATACGGGTATCACGCTGTTGCGGTATCGGCCTGCCTGAGGCCTCAGTTCTCGCGGGAGCGCTTCGGCGTCGACCGCGTGGATTCGCGCCGTGGCGTTGCCGAGCCTTAGCGAGCCGGTCCACGCCGGCGAGCATGGTGTCGGCCCGCGCGCACTCGTCGGCGTAGTACTGCACCGACCAGCTCAGCACGACCCGCTCTGGTTACTATTTCTGATAGAAATAGTCCGCTTGGAACGGTGGTGACGATGGACGACGTTGTGTCGGCGATGTTGCGGAGGCTCGACGCCGACTTTCCGGCGGTCGACCGGATGACCGCCGTGGAGGCGCGCGCGGCTGTGGCCGCACGACGACAGCCGGACCTGAACCTCGACGACGTCGACGAGATC